>DSDZ01000295.1 GCA_011048475.1 Bacteroides sp.
GAAGAACGGGGAGCCCGCATTGCTGTTCCCTGTGCCGGATCCGGAGGGAACGCCACCTCCACAGCCGGAGGGAACACCACCTCCCCGGCCGGAGGGAACACCACCTCCCCGGCCGGAAGAAGCCTCACCTGCCCTGCATGAAGAGGAGTTACCTCCGCGGTCAGAGGGAACGCCACCTCTGCTACCTGAGTTGGAATCGCTGCCCCTGCTGGAGGGGGATTCGGCCGGGGTACGGATACATACGGAACAGCGGCTCCTGGTCTGCAGCGGCAACGGGATCTCGCTTTACGCGGTCGACGGGAACATGAACCTGGAGTTACTGGACCGGCTGCCGGTTCCGGTGGCGTCTGCTCCCGTCATCTGCTCAGGAAAGCTATATGTGGCCTCCCTGAACGGATATCTTTACTGTTTGGGGGACAAAGATTGATTTCTATAGTGAATTTTTATAAATTGGTTTCTTTTAACAATCCCATCCGGTATGCCTTACAAGGAGACGAAAGTCGAGAAGCTTTACTATACGATCGGTGAAGTGGCGGAGATGTTCGGTGTGAACACCTCGCTGATCAGGTACTGGGAAAAAGAGTTCGATATCATCAGGCCCAAGAAGAACAAAAAGGGTAACCGGCTCTTTACCAGCATGGACATTGATAATTTCCACATCATTTACCACCTTGTAAAGGAAAAGGGGATGACCCTCAGGGGAGCTAAAAAGAAACTTCGGGAGAACAGGGAGGATACCGAGCATAATTTTGAGATCATCAAATCCCTGGAGAACATCAGGGAGATGCTGCTGGAAGTGAAAGAGGGCCTCTGAAGGGGAGAAACGCCTTTGGAAGAGAAACGCCTCTGGAAGAGAAACGCCTTTGGAAGAGAAACGCCTTTGGAAGAGAAACGCCTCTGGAAGAGAAACGCCTTTGGAAGAGAAACGCCCGTCCTCGAATAATCCGTAACACATGATACAGTTAAAAGAGATTACCGGATACCTGGAGAGTCTGGCACCGGTCTCGTTCCAGGAATCCTATGACAACTCGGGCCTGCAGGTGGGGGATCCGGGGATGGAGGTAAGCGGGATCCTGGTCACCCTGGATGTGACAGAGGAGGTGGTGGACGAAGCGGCTGGACTGGGTTTCAACCTGATCATTTCGCACCATCCGGTGATTTTCGGGAAACTCACCTCGGTGACCAGCCGGACCGCCCCGGAGCGGGTGGTACGCAAAGCCGTCAAGAATGACATCGCCATCTACAGCGGGCATACCAACTTCGATGCCATCCGGGAAGGGGTCAGTTCGGCCATGGCGGACCGCCTGGGGCTGATTGGACGCAGGATCCTTGATCCCGTGCGGGGAAGGCTGAAGAAGCTGGTGGTCTTCGTGCCGGAGGCACATGTGGAAAAGGTGCGTTCGGCCATGTTCGGGGCCGGGGCCGGACACATCGGTGCGTACGACCGTTGCAGCTTCAACCTGGAGGGAACGGGAACCTTCCGTGGATCGGAAGAGAGCAATCCGTTCGTGGGGGAGAAGGGGAAGATGCACACGGAGCCGGAGACCAGGGTGGAGACCATTGTGCCGGAGCATCTGGCCGGGACAGTGGTGGCGGCCTTGATCAGGGCCCATCCGTACGAGGAGGTGGCTTATGATATCTATCCGCTGGACAATCCCCATGAGCAGGCCGGGATGGGCATGGTGGGGGAGCTGGAGGCACCCATGGAGGAGGGAGCGTTCCTGAATTTTCTGAAGGACAGGTTTTCCGCGGGGGTGATCCGGCACTCGGCCCTGCGGGGCACACCCGTTTCAAAGGTCGCTCTCTGCGGCGGAGCTGGCAGTTTTCTGATCGGGAAGGCCGTCGCTTCCGGGGCCGATGTTTTCGTGACCGGCGATGTGAAGTACCACGATTTTTTCAGTGCGGAAGGCAGGATCGTGATAATGGACATCGGTCATTATGAAAGTGAGCAGTTTACCAGGGATCTTTTTTATGATCTACTTATGAAAAAATTCCCTAAATTTGCAATCCGTTTATCGGAGACAAACACAAATCCAATTAAATATTTCTGATCCATGGCCAAAGAAAACAAGCAAGCGGAAGTGGCTGAAATGACAGTTGCTGAAAAACTGAAGGCACTGTACGACCTGCAGATGGTGGATACCGCCATTGATAAGATCAAGATCCTGCGCGGGGAACTTCCCCTGGAGGTGCAGGACCTTGAAGATGAGATCGAGGGACTCCAGACCCGGGTCTCGAAATACCAGGATGACATCAACGCCCTGGATAAATCAATCAACGGGAAAAAGCAGGAGATCGCCAATGCGCAGGACCTGATCAAGAAATATGAGGAGCAGCAGAACAATGTAAGAAATAACCGGGAATATGATTCCCTCTCCAAGGAGATCGAGTTCCAGACCCTGGAGATCGAATTGTGCGAGAAGCGCATCCGGGAATTTACCGCCCAGATCGATGAGAAAAAGGTGGTGATCGATGAGTCCCAGCAGGTTCTTGATGAGCGGAAACTGGACCTGGAGAACAAGAAAAAGGAGCTGGATGACATTATCGAGGAGACCAGGAAGGAGGAGGAGGTGCTGGAGAAAAAGTCCGACGATCTGCAGAAAATCATCGAGCCCAGGCTCGTTACAGCATACAGGAAGATCCGGGCCAACGCACGCAACGGACTGGCTGTGGTTCCGGTGGAAAGAGATGCCTGCGGGGGATGCTTCAACAAGATCCCGCCCCAGCGTCAGCTGGACATTGCTTCCCGTAAGAAGATTATCGTCTGTGAATACTGCGGGCGGATCCTTGTGAATCCGGATGCGGAAGGCAAGGAGGGTCAGGGCTGATCCGGCATTGAAACCGGCGGCCATTCCTTCCCTGGAACCGGAGGCTGGTCCGGGCCAGGTGCCGGAGACTGATCCATCCAGAGGGGTTCCACTTCATCCACCCCCCACAAATGCATGCGGGTATCCGAAAGGAAGCGCCGCATAAGGATCAGGTCATCGGGTGATAAATCCATTGTAGCGTAATTCACGGAATCTATTGCAGCGGGTACCAGCGAGAAGAGGGGACCCTTTTCCGTATTTGGTTTATGGACCCAGACCGGGAGGTATCCGTGCCGCGCCACCCGCGTTCCCGCATCGTCCTTCACCACTTCCATTTCAAATACGATCCCCCCGTCCCTGTAACGTGGTCGCTGGTTGGAGATGAAATTACCCAGCGAATAGGCCACCAGGTTGCCTCTCCCCACACCTTTCACGGGCTGAACCACGTGCGGATGGGAACCCACGATCACATCGGCTCCGTTGTTAAATGCAAACCGGCCCAGCTCCTGCTGCCGGCTGTTTTCCATGCGCTCGTACTCGTTCCCCCAGTGCACTGTGAGGATGGTCAGATCGGGTTCGGCCAGGGAGGCTTTCAGAAGGTCCTCCCGGATCAGCGCGGTGTCAATGTAATTCACCGCCACCGGATTGTCCGCTTTCAACCCGTTCGTTCCGTAAGTGTAATTCAGCAGGGCAATGCGGATCCCGTTCTTTTCAAGCACGAGCGGGTAGTACAACTCGCGGTGCCGCCCATCGCGGAAGGTCCCCGTCTGGAGGATCCCCCGGCTGCGAAGCTGTTGGATGGTGCGCTGCACCCCTGCATCCCCCCTGTCCAGTGCGTGGTTGTTGGCGGTGAGCAGCACATCGAATCCCGCTTCCAGGAGGGCATCGGCCAGGGCGTCGGGACTGGAGAAATGCGGGTAGCCTTTGTAAGGGGGACCGGCCAGGGTCACTTCCAGGTTCCCGATGACCAGATCCGCCTGGTTGAAGTAGGGTTCCAGGTACTGAAAACAGGGACGGTAGTCGTGACGGTCCCCTCCCTGGGCCAGGGCTGAGGCGATCTGGGAATCGTGCCCCATGATATCCCCGGTGAACAGCAGTTTCAGGCTGGATGTCTGCGGGATGGCCGCCGCCGGGGGATCCTCAGGGGGAACCGCTTCCGGAAGGGGCTGTGAGGGATTAGGGTCCGTCTGGGGGAAAAGTGAAGGCTCTGTCCGGTCGGGGAACGGGAGTGCTGTCTGCCCGGTGGACGGGACCACAACACACAATAACAATAAAACGAACCGGTACGTATGCATCACATGTCCTCTGTTTACCGGGACAGAGGGCCTACCAGCTGCCTCCGGCCCCGCCGCCGCCAAAGGATCCTCCTCCGCCTCCGGAGAATCCCCCGCCTCCCCCGAATCCTCCGCTTCCCGAAGAGAAGCTTCCCCAGCTACCGGAAGACCGGTTGCCGGAGAGCATTCCAAGGGCGAGCCACAGGGGAAGGTTGCTGCGGCCCATCCCCACGCTCCTTCTCCTTGTCCCGAATATGATCCAGAAGAGGATGATCATAAAAATGATCCCTCCGATGGAAAATACCGAACCGGAGCTGCTTTGCTTCATGTACTCATCCGAAGTGAACTTGCCGTCCAGCAGGTCGGTCATTACGTTGATAGCCGCATCGATCCCCTGGTAGTAATTCCCCTGCTTGAAACCGGGAATGATCTCGTTTTCCACGATCCGTTTGGCAATGGCATCCGGAATATACTCTTCCAGGCCGTAACCGGTGGAGATAAACACATCCCGCTCACCCATGTCCACCAGGATCAATGCCCCGTTGTCCTCCTCCGCCTGTCCCACCTTCCACGCCTCGCCGATCATGGGGGCCAGCATGGATGCCGGGTATCCCTGGTTGTCCTCGATGGTCACCACGAAGATCTGGGTGGAAGTCCTGTACTCCAGCGCGGCCAGTTTCTGTTCCAGCTGTTCCCTCTCCTGGCGGCTGAACACCTCCGCGTAATCGTTGACCCATGAGGAGGGAGCGGCAGGGACGGGAAGTTTGTCCTGGGCGGAAAGCCGGCCGGCGGCCAGTACCAGGATGACAGTGATCCACAATATGCCCGGTTTCATCATGACTTATCTCCAAAAGATATTTCGTTCGAAAGTTCGTTCACATCCCCTTTTTCGTAAGGAAAATGCTCCCTCAGCTGCTCGCCGGCCATCAGGATCCCCTGCTGCAAACCTCCGGCGAAGTTTTCCTTTTTGAATTCCTCCAGCACCATATCCCTGATCCTGTCCCAGAAATCGTCCGGCGTGACGGCATTGATCCCTTTGTCGCCCAGAATGGCAAATTTCCGGTCCTTCACCGCGAGATAGAACAGGACCCCGTTGCGCAGTTTGGTTTTGTGCATTTTCAGCCTGGCGAACCACCATGCGGCACAGTCCTTTGCATCATCGTTGCACTGATTGCTGACATGCACCCTGATCTCGCCGGAGGTGTTCTTCTCGGCCTCCAGGATGGCCGAACGGATCATCTCCTCCTCTTCCTTTGTAAAGAAATTAATGGCCAGCATGGCTAAGAAAGTATTTAAAATTCAACGGTGGGGACCACGTCGGCGCCCTCGACCGCTTCAAAGTAACCTTTCTGGTCCATCCCCGTGATCCCCGCAATCACATTGGCGGGGAATTTCCGGATGGATGTGTTGAAGTCCCTTACCAGGTCGTTGAATTTCCTGCGCTCCACTGCGA
>DSDZ01000457.1 GCA_011048475.1 Bacteroides sp.
GGGACAAAGTCCCTGTAAGAGCCCATGGTCGCTTTAGAGAAACTGTACATACTCCCTGCCCCGAGCATCTGGGCTTTGAGTTCCTGTTCGAAGGAGGGCTGCCTCCCCCTGCCCGTCTTTGAAAGCCGGGTCTCCGCATCCACCGCATCCCCTTCCAGGTACCAGTAAGGAAGAAAAACCGCGGCTGCCCCCACCACCTGTTCTCCCCCCAGAACTGAAAGGGCCTTTGTGAGTCCCTGGTTCAGCTTGTCGATCTGCACGGCATGACGTCCCTCATGTAGCGCCAGCTGCGTCAGCCAGTCCTGGGGATACCCGTTCGGATCGGGATTGGTAAAGATCTCCAGCCGCTTTGGGGCCCAGACGAATACCCCGTTGGAAAAACTGGACTCATTATGAATGACCACGGGCATGAACCGGTGCCTGTGGTCCAGCGGTTTTCCAAGATGCGGGTAAAAGTATTCCAGCCGCTGTCCGAACGCACGGGCCACGCTGTCAACCCCTGCCGGATAAATGATCCTGTAATGGTCAGTGGAAAATATGTTCCATCTGAGGGTCCCCGCATCCTGTCCGTATTCGTAGAACTGGCCTCTGAGCCCCGCAGAAATAAACAAAAGCAGGATGATGAACACCCTGCCTTTGTACTGGTTGTAATATGTAAAGTGGTTAGTTTTCAGCAAATTTCACCCTGTATCCCCTGGACCTCAGATATACAAATGCACGCTTCCGCACATCCCCCTTCAGCACGATGTCATACATTTTCGAAGACCCGCAGGTATGACAAACACCCTGCAGCTCTTCCTCGATCTTGAGCATATCGATCCGCCTTCCCACGAAACCTGTAATATAGGTCATGATCGCCCCGTCCATTTTTCGTTTGTCCAATCCCACAATGAGTGTCTGCTTTTCAGGGGGTAAGGTTTTCGGCTCCCTGAGGCTGGCATATTCGTATTCGAATTCGGGGTAATCGGTGTAGAAAGTAATATCCAGATCGTTCATTCCTTTTAAAGACATGTCCCTTGGAATGTGTGAACCACAAATATAGTCTCCATTTCCATATATGTCAACATTTTTCAAATGATTTGTTTTTTGTGCCGGGTATGAAAAAAGCATTAAATTCGTGCCAGTCAATACGCTGAGAGACCAAATAAAAAACATGGCACTGAAAAGACTGAATCTTCTAACGGGCTGGATGAGCTTTGTCACCGCCCTGATCGTTTACCTGCTCACACTGGAGCCCACTGTCAGCCTGTGGGACTGCGGAGAGTTTATCGCCAGTGCCTACAAGCTGCAGGTGGGTCATCCCCCGGGAGCACCGTTCTGGCTGATCATTGCACGGGTGTTTTCAATTTTTACTGGTGACGAGGAAAATGTGGCCATGATGATCAACTCGGTTTCTGCTTTCGCCAGTGCATTCACCATTATGTTCCTGTTCTGGACCATTGCACACCTGCTGGGAAAGATTCTCCGGGATCCTTCCGGAGAAATGACCACTGCCCGTCAGATCGTGCTTCTGGGAGGTTCTTTTGTGGGAGCCATGGCCTGTACGTTTTCAGATACCTTCTGGTTTTCCGCAGTGGAAGGAGAGGTGTATGCCACCTCTTCCCTGTTCACGGCAGTGGTGTTCTGGGCCATCCTCAAGTGGGAAAACGTGGCCGATGAACCCGGTGCGAACAGGTGGCTGGTCCTGATCGCCTACCTGATCGGCCTCTCCATCGGGGTGCACCTGCTGAATCTGCTGGCCATTCCTGCCATCGTACTGGTTTATTACTTTAAAAAATACAAGGTGAGCAGGAAAGGGGTCCTCTACGCACTCTCCATCTCGGTGGTCATCCTGCTGGGGATCATGTACGCGGTCATTCCGGGAATCGTGAAGCTGGCAACCGTGGTGGAAAAGTTCTTTACCAATACCGTGGGACTCCACTACAACGCCGGGCTGGTTATATACGTGGCGCTGCTGCTGGGCGCACTGGCCTTCGGGATCTACCGGACGCAGTTCTCCGGGAAAAATGTACTACTGAATACCATCTTTGTCAGCATCACCGTGATCATCATCGGTTACTCCTCCTATGCCCTGATCGTGATCCGTTCTCTGGCTGGTCCCCCCATGAACGAAAACCGGCCCGATAATGTCTATCCCCTCCTTTCCTACCTGAACAGGGAACAATACGGCGACCGTCCCCTGCTCCGGGGTCATTTCTACAATGCGGAAGTGGTGGATATCGGGTATAAAAAACCTGTTTACACGCTGAACAAGGAAGAAAACCGGTATGAAATTGCCTACCGGAAACCGGAGCTTGTGATGGATGAACAGAAAGTACTCCTTCCTAGGATCTACAGCAGGGAGCCGGACCACAGGCAGGCCTATGCCGAATTCGGCACCATACGCGATCCGGAAAATCCCACCTACCTGGACAACCTGGAATTCTTTTTCAGGTACCAGCTGGGACACATGTATTTCAGGTATTTCATGTGGAATTTCGCGGGACGCCAGAATGATATCCAGGGCCATGGGAACGTGATCCACGGAAACTGGCTCAGCGGGGTGCGGCCCATCGATGCGCTGCGGCTCGGGCCGCAGACAGACCTGCCCGAACGGATGCGAAACCATCCGGCCAGGAACACCTATTATTTCCTTCCGCTGATCCTGGGTCTCCTTGGACTTTTCTTCCACCTGGACCGGCACCCGCGGGATTTCTGGGTGGTGATGAGCCTTTTTATCCTCACAGGGGCCGCCATTGTGGTCTACCTGAACCAGACCCCCTACCAGCCCAGGGAACGGGATTACGCCTATGCGGGATCCTTCTATGCATTCAGTATCTGGATCGGGATCGGGGTCGCCGGCTTCTACCAGATCCTGCAGTCCCGGATCAGGCAAAATCTGTCCGCCGTCCTTTCGGTCATCATCACATTCCTTGCGGTCCCTCTGCTGATGGCCTCGCAGAACTGGGATGATCATGACCGCTCGGGTAGGTACACGGCCCGGGACATCGCCCGCAACTATCTCAACTCATGCGACAAAGATGCGATCCTGTACACCGTGGGAGACAATGATACGTTTCCCCTGTGGTATGTGCAGGATGTGGAAGGGGTCAGGGAGGATGTGCGGATCGTGAACATGATGCTGCTCAATATGGACTGGTACATTGACCAGATGAGATGGCAGAATTATGATTCCGAACCGCTTCCCTTCACACTGCCCCAGTCCAAGTACGATCTCGGGGTCAATACGTCCCTGTACGTGAGAGAGAATGAAAGGTGGGCCTCATTCGATTACCTGCTCACATTCATCAAGAGTGACGATCCGCGGACGAAGATCCCGTTGCGAAACAGGGAACAGGTGGATTACCTGCCCACACACAAACTCCTTCTGCAGGTTGATTCGGCAGCCGCGATTGCCCACGGAGCGGTTCTTCCCGGGGAAGCAGAGAAGATCGTCAGCGAGATCCGGTTGCAGCTGACACCCAATGACCAGATCATGAAGGGGACCCTGGCACAGCTGGATATTCTGGGTACCAACCAGTGGAAACGGCCCATTTACTACACATCGGGAGGGCATGAAGGATCCATCGGTCTTGAAGAATACTACCGGGTCGAAGGACTTGCTTACAGGGTGGTGCCCATCCAGTCTCCCTACAGGAGCATCATCGAACTTGGAAGCATCAACACCGATACCCTTTACAAGCGTCTGATGGAAACCTATCGCTGGGGAAATATGAACCAGGAAGGCGTGCAGCTGGACTATTATACCATCAGGACCCTTTCGGTGATCCGTTTCAGATCTCTTTATACCAGGCTGGCATTGCAGCTGCTGGAAGAAGGAAAGCGCGAAAAGGCCGTGGAGGTGCTGGACCGCTGCATGGAACTGGCCCCGTCGCGTGTTCTTCCCTATGACCAGTTTGTAACAGGGATCACCGTCCCCGGTCCCCGGGGAGGCATCGTTCACCATCCCGGGATCATTGAAGCCTATTACAGGTGTGGCGAGGAAGAAAAAGCCAATGACATCCTCAGGGAGTATTATGAAACGCTCGTCCATGAATACAACTATTACAATTCCATGAAAACCAGACACAGCCTTTCCATCCAGAGGGAGATCAGTGAAGCCATGTTCCAGATCGAGGAGATGAAATACCTGCTCCAGGAATATGAACAGGACGAGTTGATGATGGAGCTGGGGATCACGGAAGAAAGCCTGTTCCCCTTCCCCGGTTGATGTCTATTTTTTTCGCTCCATCAGCATGGAAGCGAAGCTGTAAAGTTCCGTTTTACGGTCTTCCTCCCTTTGAAGTTTCTTCAGTTTTTGCAGGGAGGCATCGTAGAAATCCCCGATCTTGTTTTCTGTCAGCTCTTTAACTTTTAAATCATTAAAAACTGAAACCACTGCTTCAATTTTTTCCTCATGTTCGAAATCTTTCCGGCTGAGCCATCCTGTAAGTTCTTTTTTCTGAACCGGATCCGCATGATCCAGGGCTTTGATCATCAGGAATGTCTTTTTGTTGTCCACGATATCTGTCCCCACTTTCTTCCCGGTCTTTTCAGGATCTCCATAGGTGTCCAGCAGGTCATCCTGCAGCTGAAATGCAATCCCCAGGTTCCTCCCGAATTCATACAAATCTTCCGCATCCTTTTGTGAAGCACCCCCCAGTACGGCTCCGATCTTCAGGCTGGCGGCAATCAATACGGCTGTTTTCATTTCGATCATATGGAGGTATTCCTCTTCGGTGACGGTCAACCGTTCTTCAAAATTCATGTCAATCTGCTGTCCCTCGCATACCTGCATGGCCGTTCGGGTAAAGATATCGTGTACCGTGTTCAGCACCACCCCGGGAGCCTGGTTCATCAGCCGGCTGGCCATAATGGACATCACATCCCCGGAAAGGATGGCCACATTTTCATTGTATTTTTTATGGACGGTGGGACTTCCCCTTCTCAGGTCCGAACGGTCCATCATGTCGTCGTGGACCAGCGTAAAATTATGGAACATCTCGATGGCAATGGCAGGCATCAGGGCTGATTCCACACCCCCCGAATAGAGGTCGCAGGCCAGTAAAACCAGAGCGGGTCTGATCCTTTTCCCCCCCAGCGACAGGATGTATTTCACCGGTTCATACAACTCCCTCGGTGTATCCGGAATAAATACGGTCTGAATGTGTTTTTCGACGAGGTTCTGGGCTTCCGACAGGGTATACATGGCGGTACGACGGATTTATCCCAGGCAAGTTAATGAATTTCAGGTCAAGATTGGCACAGGTCTTGAACAATATACAGGTAGAATGTATGAAGAATGTATTCACCAGAATCATTAACTTTAGCGCTTCGAATAAACGAAAGTTGCATGAAGTATCTGAAAGGAATCTTGCCCCTGCTGACATGTCTGGTGCTGTCCGGTTTTTCCAGCTCCTACGGCCAGGGTTACCGCATAGAGGTTGAAATGAAGGGACTTTCCGGTGACACCCTTGTGCTGGGAGAATATTTTACAACGCGGATGATCCCCAGGGATACCATTCAGCTTGACAGGCAGGGGA
>DSDZ01000458.1 GCA_011048475.1 Bacteroides sp.
AAAGCATCCCGGCCACCCCCGTCAAGGACCAGCACCGGTCGGGTACCTGCTGGAGCTTTGCCTCGGTGAGTTTTATTGAATCGGAATTGCTGCGGACCGGAAAAGGGATCCATGACCTGTCTGAAATGTTCTTTGTCCGCCAGGCTTACCTGGCCAAAGCGGTCAAATATGTGCGGATGCACGGAACAATCAATTTTGCGGGCGGCGGACTCACACATGATGTGTTCGATATCTGGAAAAGAGACGGACTGGTTCCCGAGTCGGCTTATGACGGATTGCGCACCGGCGATTCATTGCCGGTTCACGGGGAGCTGAATGCGGTGCTGAGCGGATATATTGAGCAGGTGGTCAAAAATCCAAACAGGCAGCTCACCCCGGTCTGGAAAGAAGGATTCGAAGGGATCCTGGATGCCTACCTGGGAGCTGTGCCGGACAGGTTTGTCCACGAGGGGGTCACCTACACGCCACGTTCCTTTTCGGATGCGCTGGGTCTTGATCCGGCCGAATATGTGATGATCGGATCCTTCACACACCATCCCTTCTATGAGGATTTCATCATCGAGATCCCGGATAACTGGAGCTGGGGATCCATCAAGAATTTGCCCCTGGCTGAGATGATGTCGGTCATGGAGCATGCGCTGAAGAACGGCTACTCGGTTTGCTGGGATGCGGATGTGGGGGAGAAGGGATTTGACTGGAAGAGGGGGATCGCCCTTATCCCGTCGGAGGAGATCGAAGACCTGAGCGGACTTGAAAGGGCCAGGTGGGACGAGCTTTCTGAATCGGAGCGGGAGGCGCTTTTCTATGATTTTTCCTCCCCCAGGAAGGAAAAAGCCATCACCCAGGAGCTGCGTCAGCAGGGATTCGACAACTACAGGACCACCGATGACCACCTGATGCACATCACCGGACTGGCCAGGGACCAGCAGGGGAACCGGTTCTTCCAGGTGAAGAATTCATGGGGTACCGGCAACCATATATACAAAGGCTACATGTATGCATCTGATGCCTATGTGCGGGCCAAGACGATATTTATCGTGGTGCACAGGGATGCGGTGCCCCGCAGCATCGCCGAGAAGCTGGGATTATAGGATTCAGTTCCAGCAGATGCCGCGTTCCCTGTAGATCCGGATAAAATTCTCCACGGACCGGTCATAGCCCGCCTCCGTGTCATCCGGAAAATAGCAGGCCGGCAGTTCACCCATCCGCCTGTGATAGGCAATGCAGTCACAGCAGATCCCCTTTCTGCTGCAGGGATAGCTACAGTTGCATGCTGAAAGATTTCTTTCCTTTTTGCATTCCATACGGTGTCTTCTGTCAGGTTATACCATCCCAGGGGAGGCTATTTTGCAACGTGCTGATTTTGCTGGCGCAAATAGATGCCAGGTTGCTTCAATAGCCTCCACCTGGGATTGACCGGAACAAAATAGAAAAAAATCCACTTGCGCCGGATGTTAATAATTTGATTTTTCCCGCGACCCCATCGGATTAACTTTGCATTGGGCGCCAGACACAGGGCAGAACATGCAGTAATTAAGATGAGGAACAACCTGTTGCAGATCACGGTCCTTGCCATTTTATTCCTGGTTATCAGCCATCTTCGTCCGGCCGACCGGGAAATCCTGGAGGGATTCCGCCCGGCTTTCCCGGAAGAGCCCGAATTCCTGGGTGTGGAAACCGCATGGGTGGATTCGGTGATGGAAGAACTATCCCTGGAGGAGCGCATTGCCCAGATGATCATGGTCCAGTCATTTTCCGGCATGGGGGAAGATCACCGGCAGGCCATGGTACGTCTTGTCCGCCGCTACGGGATTGGAGGGA
The DNA here is from genome assembly GCA_011048475.1 of Bacteroides sp. Taxonomy (GTDB): domain Bacteria; phylum Bacteroidota; class Bacteroidia; order Bacteroidales. The sequence continues at coordinate 1,822 of DSDZ01000458.1, forward strand.
TCCTTTTTTCCCTGGGAGACCCCCTTTCCCAGGCCAGCCTCACCAACCGTCTCCAGGAGGCGGCGCAGGTACCGCTTTTGGTTGCCATGGATGCAGAAAACGGGCTCGGCATGAGGCTCGAACAGGTGATCAGCTACCCGAAGCACATGTGCCTGGGTGCGATTGCCGACAACCAGATGATCTACGAGCTGGGACGGGACATGGCGACGCAGATGAAAAGGCTGGGTGTGCATCTCAATTTTGCCCCGGTGGCCGATATCAATAACAATCCGGAGAACCAGGTCATCGGAGAACGATCCTTCGGTGAGGAACGGGAAAATGTTGCCGGCAAGGTGGTGGCCCTGATGAGGGGGATGCAGGACAACGGGGTGCTGACCGCGGCCAAGCATTTCCCGGGTCACGGCGACACGGGCACCGATTCTCATTATGCCCTTCCTGTGGTGCCCCATTCCGCGGAGAGACTGGATTCCATCGAACTATTTCCATTCAGGGAGGCGATCCGGAATGGGCTCTCAGGGATCATGATGGCGCACCTCCATGCCCCTGCGCTGGATGACATGGCCGGCCGGCCCGCCACCCTTTCACCGCCCGTGGTGATCCGGCTCCTGAAGGAAGAGATGGATTTCCGGGGACTGGTCATCACCGATGCGCTGAACATGAGGGGACTGGACGCATTCTCCGGTCCGGGCGACAGAGAGGTGGAAGCGGTGAAGGCCGGGAACGATATTCTGCTGATGCCGCTGGATGTGGGAAACAGCATCAATGCGATCAAACGGGCGGTCAGGAACGGGGAGATCAGACAGGAGGTGGTTGATGCAAGCTGCAGGAAGATCCTGATGGCCAAGTACTGGTCAGGACTCCATCAGGTTCAATCTGTCAGGACCGATTCCCTCCTGGAAGAGCTGAACAATAAACGCTTCCGCCAGCACAGCAGGAAGCTCCTGGAACATTCGCTGGTCCTGGTCCGGAACAGGGACTCGGTCCTTCCCCTGCGGGAGATCCACCAGGCCAGGCTTGCGATCGTGAACATTGGCGAAGGTGAAAACCAGGCATTTACATCCACATCGGACCTGTATCTGCCGGGAAAGCATTTTCACCTGGCTCCCTCGTCGGGGCACACTGCTTTTTCAAAATTACTGACGGAACTGGAGACATACAACACGATCATTGTCAATATCGCGGGCACGAATCCCTATGCGGGCCGGCAGTACGGGATCGGGGATGAGTTCCTGCAGTTCGTCGAAAAGATCGGGACCTCCTCCACCCTGATCCTGCACCTGGCAGGTTCTCCCTATGCCCTTGCCCGGCTTGAGAGGCGTGAAAACCCGGATGCCCTGGTCTTTTCTTTCGGTGATGAACCCCTGAACCAGGAGCTGGCTGCACAGGCCATTTTCGGCGGGATACCCTTCCGGGGCAGGCTGCCCGTCTCCGCCGGTGCAGCTGCGCGGGCAGGAGAAGGGCTCCGGACAGACGGGCCCGTAAGGCTGGGATATGCGGATCCCGTTGAAGTCGGGCTCAACGAAGATACCCTGCGGAAGATGGAGGTGCTGATTGCCGGGGCGATCAGGGACAGGGCGATGCCGGGTTGCCAGGTACTCGTGGCAAGGCACGGGAAAGTGGTCTGGAGGAAGGCTTACGGCCATCACACCTACCAGGGCAGGAATCCGGTCCGTCTGACCGATCTCTACGACCTGGCTTCCGTTACCAAAATTGCGGCCACCCTGCCGGCGCTGATGCGTTTACGGGACCAGGGAAGGTTCCATGAAGATTCACTGCTGGGATCCTTCCTGACTTTGCCCGGATCCAGCAATAAGGGCAACCTGTTGATCAGTGACATTCTCACGCACCAGGCGGGACTGCAGCCCTGGATCCCTTTTTACCTTCGCACGCTGGAGCCACTGGACACCTCCCAGAGCCTGATCTCCGGAAGGTGGTCCCATACCCATGCGCTGAGGATCGGGAACGGTGCCTATGCGAACCGTCACGTGAAGTATGTGGACAGCACCTATGCAAAAACCTATTCTCCGGAGTATCCCGTCCAGGTAGCAGAAGATCTGTACCTGCGCAAGGAGGTGCGGGATTCTTTGTATCACTGGATCTACACCTCTGAGCTGCTGTCGCCCGAATACAGGTATAGCGATCTGGGATTCTATATGTTACAGCATGTTATTGAAAGCGTTACTGATACAATGCTGTATCCGTATGTCTGGCATAACTTCTACGCCTCCCTGGGGGCATGGTCCGTGGGTTTTCTGCCCCTGAACCGGTTCCCCCCTGCAATGATCGTTCCCACCGAGAACGACATGTTCTTCAGGCGCCAGCTGCTCAGGGGGCATGTGCACGATCCGGGTGCGGCGATGCTGGGAGGCATCTCGGGACATGCCGGCCTGTTCGCCAGTGCGGACGACCTGGCGAAGGTCATGCAGATGTATCTCAACGAAGGCACCTACGGGGGAAAACGGTACATCCGGCCGGCCACCCTCGCCAGGTACACCGGTTGCTTCCATGATGAACGGATCAACCGGAGGGGACTCGGCTTTGACCGCCCGGTGACGGATACGCCGGATGAGGGTCCCGCCTGCAATGACGCTTCACCGATCAGCTATGGGCATTCGGGTTACACGGGGACGATGGTATGGATGGATCCGGCATACGACCTGCTGTTTATCTTCCTGTCCAACAGGATCCATCCCGACCAGGGCAACACGAAGCTCATCGACATGAATGTCCGGACCGCGATCCAGCAGGTGGTCTACGATGCCATCGAATAATAATCTACAACAGGTTTCATGGTTTTTTTGATAATTATCATGTCGAAATCATTCATTAGGGCGTAAATTTAAAGCTTGTCTGAAACCGGTGTGCGCCGCATGCAAAAACATCCATCATAAGATGAAGATCACACACATTGAACATATCGGTATCGCGGTGAGGAACCTGGAAGAAGCGACCAGGTATTATGAGGAAGTGCTGGGACTGAAATGTTATGCCGTCGAAGAGGTGCGGGACCAGCAGGTGAGAACCGCCTTCTTCCGGGTAGGGGATACCAAGATCGAACTGCTGGAGTCCATCGATCCGGAGGGACCGGTGGGCAGGTACATTGAAAAGAAGGGGCCCGGGATGCATCACATGGCTTTTGCTGTGGAGGACGTGGCAGATGCCCTGGAGCAGGCCTCCCGGAAGGGTGCCAGGCTGATCGACAGGGAGCCCCGGAAGGGTGCGGAAGGTCTGCAGATCGGATTCCTCCACCCCGCGTCCACATTCGGTGTGTTGACCGAGTTCTGCGGCAGAGACAAACAAAACACCGGAGAGAAATGAACAATCACGATAAGATCAAACAGCTGATCGACCTGCGCGAAAAAGCCAGGAAAGGAGGCGGGGATGAAAGGGTGCAGACCCAGTACGCCAAAGGCAAGCACACTGCCCGGGAACGCATTCAGATCCTGCTCGATGAAGGCAGTTTCGAGGAGTACGATATGTTCGTCACCCACCGTTCCCATGAATTCGGACTGGAGGAACACCAGTACCTGGGGGACGGGGTGATCACCGGGCACGGGACCATTGACGGCCGTGTGATCTATGTGTATGCACAGGATTTCACGGTCTTCGGGGGATCCCTCTCCGAAACACACGCCCAGAAAATCTGCAAGATCATGGACCAGGCCATGAAAGTGGGGGCTCCCGTGGTGGGGA
>DSDZ01000456.1 GCA_011048475.1 Bacteroides sp.
CTGGTTTCTTCAGCAGGGATTTTCAGGTCATATATCTTTTCCATGCTGCATTATACCTGAAAAATCAAAGTATTATCCCTTCAACGTTCCCGGAGGGGCAATGAGCAGGGGGCAGGGGAGTAATGAATGGAGCTTGCTGTTTTTCAACCTGGCCCGCAGGCCTTTCTCCATTTTGAGATTAAACAACCGCTTTGTTTTGCGGTGGGGTCCGATAACTATCAGGTCGCACTGCCTTTGAATGGCCTCTTTTGCAATACTTTCCTCCAATTGTCCGACAACCTTGATAAAAGTTGCGTCTGCAGCGGCAGGATATTTTTTTTTGATTCGCTGCCATTCTTCCGCAATTTCTTCGCCCAGTTGCTCTTCAACATGATCCAGGAATGCCGTGTGAGTCTTGCTGGAATTGAGCCAGTCATCACCGGTCATGGAGCGCCAGTCTTCATCAATAATGGTCAGGAGCGTTACATCTACACCGGGTGACCTGTGGCAAAGTTCATGAAAAACGAGGTGTTCAGCCTGTCGAGCACCTTCGGTCCCGTGAGTGCAAAGTAAAATGGAATGAAACATGAAGTTATTATATCATATCTCAAAGGTGCGGAAAAGCAGGGCGGACGATAGCCCCATCCTTCTTTTTTTTTCAAAGGGAAGGATGGGGCCTGCCAGACTGTTTATACCATGTTTGTATCAGTCGTGGTTTACAGCCACTTGGTAAATATCAAAACCAGGAATGTTGTGATAAGACAGAGAATAAGCGCTGTCATGTCTTCGTTCCGCTCACTTGAAAAAACTGAAAGAGCGCGCTCCTCCAATTCCTCCACATTGGCGTCTTTTGATATTTCCGAGGTACCTTTTCCGGCTTCACCTGTTTCAATTTTGATTTTTTCTTCACTCATAACCATACCTCCGGAATTTTTATTTCAGCACCACGTCTTTGACAAGCCACAATACTACAAAGAAAGAAAGAACAGCTTTTGTGACACCTGAGATGACACCAATGACCAAAGGCCAGCTCCCAGCCTGCATGATGGCTTTTTTCGTGATCTGCATTCCCAGTCCGATTAGCCCGAAAGCAAAGAACCAGATCATAAAGTCAGTCAGGGCGGTAACTGTTTTCGACTTTTTGTGCACCTGCTTTATTGCATGCTTTATTGCACCCTTAACGTCCTTGTCAAGAGTGATTTCGTTTGCTTTTTCCGCGGCTAGGATTGCCTCGAGTTCATACATTCGATCGCGCCCAGTTTTGTCGAAAAGTTTTTTGTTGTCACGTTCATCGAAATTGCCGGCTATCTGACGCTGTCGGACCAGATCAACTACCGCTGCCATCTGAGATTCCGTCAAGCCCTGCAGGGAACCTTCATTGACCGCATTGTTCAGGACATTCCATTCTTCGTCTGTTATCCTGGTTCGGTCATTGTAGCTGACATCGATAAATTTACCCTTGTAGTGACTGGGAGGGGAAAAAAGGCCGGCTGAAGACATGATAAAAAGAAGCAGAAAACCAAGGATGAAGATAGGAAATTTGTCAATAACAACGGTTTTAAAATTTAACTTCTGGCCGGTATCTTTACCAAACCATGCCGCCAGGACGAGGACGATAATAGGCAGGAAAAGAACCCTGGTGATATTGAAAATCTCAGCAACTTTCAAAGTCTTGATGTCTACTGCATTGAAGGCAAGAGCGGCTGCAGCCACCTGCGCCGAATTGAGAATGCCTGTTCCGGCCCACGCTCCGAACTGAACCGGGTTCATGCCGACCATGTGACCTATGGTCGGGAAAACGAACATGCAGATGATGCCGAAAGATAGGATGGTGCCGATGGTGTAGGCCATCTCCTCGCTTTTTGCTTTGACCACCGGCGCGACAGCGACAGTTGCCGAAACGCCACAGACGCCCATGCCAGCAGAAAGAACACCGCTCATCGACTTTGGCTGCTTGAAAAGTCCACCAAGCCATAAGACCAGGAAAACCGTTCCCAGTACAAAGAAACCGATCAACCAGATACTGTACACGCCCAGTTTGGCAAGTTCGGCAAAACTGTAACGGGCGCCAAGCATAATGACACCCATTTTTAAGACGAAACGGGCACACTTTACCCCGGAGGCTGCGAATCCGGGAATGCCGATGGTATTGGTGATTATGACCCCGATCAGCAGGCCCAGGACAACATAGTTAAGATTCAGGACTTTGTAGATTTTAAAGCCGATAACAGGGGCAAGGTTGTCGCTCAAAATTATTACAAAGGGTTCGGCATACCAGCGTACCGCCATAGCCATAAGAAGCAGAAAGAGAATGCCCGGCAGGGGTTCCAGGAAAAACCGATCAAAAATTGAGGTCCCCGGTTTACGGACAAGGTTAATGACCGCCCCGAAAATGGCCAGGCCGCCGCAGATGAAACCCATCATTACCTGAAGATCCAGGGTTTTGTGCGTATGAAGGTATTTCATCAGTGGCAGCAGTGCGTTTGTGCTTGCAATCAAAGCATACACAATCATTATGCCGCCCAGGATAAACAGCGGCGTGTTACTTTTTTCTTGATTCATACGTACTCCTCCTTCCTTCGAGTAAACATATTACTTTTTCTGCCCAGTCAAATTCTTTTCACCTCCATGATCTGGAGAATGACTGGACAGTATGCCGGCGGAATTACCGGAAATATGATCAAGTTTATTGGCGTAGAAGTTACAGATGATGTTGAGGAGAGCAAATGTGGACCACAAGCCGGCAAGGGAGAAAAAAATGCAGGCAATTATCTGCCAGGCGTTGATCTGGTCAGAATGGATAAACTGCATAAGGGGCAGCAGATAGTCAGTTCTGGCTGGTATGATAAGGAATGTTGTCAGTCCGGTGAGAAAAAGCCAGGGAATGGTTTTTTTGAATCTCGTCATCGAGTTGCACCTCTATCTTGAGATATCTATTTGGCACAAATTTTTTTCCTGAAAATCCCGGTTGTCAGCCAGATCCAGAACAGGCTTTTCAGGCCGGTCATAGCTGCCTGCAGATCGTTCAGACTTTTCAATCCTGCGAATCTGCGGACCAGGAACCGCGGTCTTGAGTAAAATTTTCTGAAAGCCAGCTGCCTCAATTCCGCAATTTGCTTTCTGTCCATGGTGTGCGGGATAAAGGCTGCACCCTGATATGTGTAGTCGGATAAATCGCCTGAGATGGTGCCGTATAACTGAAGATTATCGTACAGTTCCGTGCCTGGAAAAGGGGTCAGGCTATGAAAATTGGCGACATCTGGGTTGAGTTCGCAGGCAAATTTTATGGTTTGCAGTCCTTCCGAGAAGGTCTCGCCGGGAATACCGAAAAGAAAGGGGGTAAAGACTTTTAACCCGACTTCCTGGGCTTCTCGGACCGCCTTCCGGATCTGGCCAAGGGTGATTCCTTTGCGAATGGTATTCAGGTTTTTTTGGACACCGCTTTCCGCGCCCATCAGAATGGCCCAACAGCCGGCTTCCTTAAAGGCTTTCAGCAGGGGTTTGTCCACCTGATTGACGCATGCAGAGGCAAACCAGGTAAAATCGAGTTTCCTCGCCTTTATCTCCTGTGCCAGCTGCATCGCCCGGTCGTAATTCCCGGCAAGTGTTTCATCAATAAACTTGATTTCCCGGTATCCCCGGGACAGACAGAGTTCTATCTCGGCCAATACATTTTCAATACTTCGATACCTGATACCGCTTTTCCGGCTCTTGTCGATCTGGAAACAGTAGATGCATTTCCGGTTGCACCCGCGTGAGGTCATAATGACTGCCACCGGTTTGCGTTTATACGTTGCCGGCGCCGGAATGTAATTATCCGTTTCCCCGAGAAGTTCCCTGGCAGGGAATGGCAGCGCATCCAGGTTGTTAATGAGGGGTTGAGGGTCATTTTTAACGATTCTCGGACCATCCCTGTAGGCAATGCCTCTGACTCCATCAAGCGACTCTCCGGCAGCCAGTTTTGCTGCCAGGGCAACCGCACTTATTTCACCCTCCCCGGTAACTACGGCATCTATCCACAGGCAGTCCTCCAGGCATTGCTCCTGCAGGGCAATGGGATACGGGCCGCCAACTGCGATAAATAGATCCGGAAAGATCTTTTTCAGTTCCCGAGCTGTTTCTTTTGCCTTGGGCCAGCCAAAGGTAGTTGCATACAGGCCGATAAAATCAGGGCCATACATCCTGATCGTCTGCAGGATTTCGGAACGATTTAAAAAAGCGCCATTGAGAAATTCAACTTGATGTCCGGCTTTCTGCAGGCATGCCGCAACGGAAAGTGTTCCCAGCGGCTGCCAGTAATTGATCTGCGATGCTGCCGTTCTGGTCGGAAATATCTCTTCGGGTTGCCAGGCCGGTATGATTAGTGCGCACTTCATTATGAATGGGATGGCTGAAGAAGATGACAGGGAAAAGATACGTCGCTTGCAGGTACTGTTTCTTCCCGCTTGCTTTTCAGCAGAACCTTTTCGGCAGCCAGAATACCGCTCTCCATGGCCTGGTCCATGTTGAGGTAGCTGAACATACCGCTTCTTCCAACAAGGTGGAGATTATTAAATTTCTCAAGGTAGTTTGTTATTATTTTCAGGTGCTTGCGGTAGTGAAGATCAAAAACCGGATATGCGAATGGAATCCTGAGCACCCGGCTGTCAATCAGATCAGTTTTATCGAAAAAACCGAGTTGCTGCAGACGGGATGCGGTTGATTCAGTAATGATTTCATCTGAGGATTGCCAGGTTTCGTCATCACTGTTGCAGAAATATTCAGCAATGATGTGGGATTTGTCGGGAGGGGCTAAATCGCTGCTCCAGTTTTTTGGCTCGTGGATTCTGCCAAATGGGACATCCTTTCCGGGAAAATACATCCAGGTAAGGTCGGTCATCTTTTTTTTATTGATAAATAAAGCTACAATCACCAGGGAGCGGAACCGTATCTTTGCGGCGGCGCTGCGGACACGGCTGGGAGGAGCGGGAGACATTTTCTCTATGAGCTTCGTTACCGGTATGCTTGATATATAGTTGTGGCCCGCGCCTTTAATAATATGCGCGCATCCGGTATTCGTATACTGGATCGCGGAAATCTTTCCATCATCATGAAAAATTCTTTCCACAACGGACCCGGTCTTGATGGAGTTCCTGGCAGTGATCAGATCGCTCATGCGGTCAGACAGCTGTCCGATCCCCATGCGCGGATAAGAGAACGTATCTGTCAGTGTTTTAGCCCTGTTCGAGCGCAGCCTGACCAGTGAATGTTGTATAAACTGCCAGAGCGAAAGACCGTCAATGCGTTGGGATACCCAGTCTTTGCTGATATTCTGACAATCAATGCCCCATACTTTTTCACTGTAGTTCTTGAAATAAAGGTTGAACATTGTTCGTCCGAATTGAGAAACAACCCAATCTTCAAGTGAGGTTAATTTGCGGGGGCGGATGATATTGGTGAATTTTTCTTTTCCATAGTCCAGGAGAATTGCGCCGGTTTGAGCCAGGCCCATACCGAAAACAGCATTGGCGGGTGATAACGGGTAGTCAATATGC
>DSDZ01000006.1 GCA_011048475.1 Bacteroides sp.
CACATACACCCTGAGTTCATCGGCCGACAGGTCATCTTCGGGCCTGAACCGGACATCTCCAATCATCTCGGGGGTGGGTTCGACACCCATCAGTTCCCTGACGAAAAAGGAAAGCATGTGTTGCCGGGAATAGGGTGTTGAACCATGTCCGCCCTGATATTCCAGCAACTCAACTTTCCGGGGAACCTGGTAATACCCGTATATTTTTTTGATATCACTGTACAGCCGGCGTACCCCTTCAATGTTCGTCAGCCGGTCCCGGTCTCCCTGCTGGATAAGCAATGCGCGGGGTGCGATCAGCGCTCCGATTTCCTGGAAATCCCTCCTGAAGGTATTGATGGGCATCATGCAATCGCAGTGGTCGTCCAGGATCATAGGCATGATTTGTTCGTGAAGCGTGGTTGCCCCAACCTCCGGCACGGCCGCTTTTACACGTTCATCCGCAGCAGCCACAAACCAACTCTGGGCTCCTCCTCCCGAACGGCCGGAAACCCCCATTCTGTCTTCATCCACCTCAGTTCTTTCACTCAGCAGATCCAGTCCGCGGATGGCATTCCAGACTTCCACTCCTGCCGGTGTATAACCGCGGCTATACCAGTGGAACCACCCCTTGCTGTAACAGCCGTGGTGCTCTCCGAATGCTTCACCCTGGTGGTGTGTCGTTTCGATGATCAGACATACAAAACCGAGTTCGGCCAGTTTGCGTGCATATGCCTGGTAAGCCACCTTTTGCGTGGCCGCATGTCCGCACAGGTACAAAACTGCCGGCCGGGGTTTCTGAATGTTATCCGGGATGTACAGGTTTCCGGGAACATAAAGCAACGGAAGCGATTCGTAATATAGCTTTTCAATCCGATAACCATCTTTTTGCACCACACCCGTGACTTTCGCATTGAGTGGTGAACGTTCTCCATGCAGAAGTTCTTCACCGATCCCCAGAGATTCCATAAACTCTCTGTATCTCTGTCCCCTTACAGCTTCCCAGTCTGACATTGAATGGATGTCACACAGCGAATTATCAGTGATCTTTTTCGCCTCCACCATCAGGTAATTCCGGATGTTGTTGGCCTGATCCGTGTCGGGACCGGTATAAAGACAGTTCTGGGCGCGGACGCCTGCCGCGCTGCCGAATACAATCGGGATCCAAAGTGCAAAAAATGTTCGAACGATCCTTTTATTGTTTATGCTTTTCATTTGCATCATGTTACCAGAAAATTTTACTGTTCAATATCAAAATATATCTGAAATCCCGACTTTATTTTTCTAACAGTTTCATCAGGAAATCATACGCCACCGGGTTTGTTGCAATATGATCCGGCAACAATACCTCACAGATCCGGATTACTCCGTCTCCGTAAGCTTTCTCCGCCACGGCCATGGTTGCACCTTCATCGGAAACCCAGTTGGAGGATCCGGATGAAAGAACCGGCTCCCAATCAGGTGCCGTAAATGTATGTGACAACAGGGGTGTGATACAGTCCCTGCTGGAATTGTGCCAGAACCTGAAGTCATAAGGTTTGTATGCTTCTACCAGGCGATGGCCTGTTTCCGGAGAAACAAAATAATAATCCCCCATTTCGGTCTTACGGACCCGGACGTTGGTCGGACCAATTTCGTAATCGCCTGCCGGCAGTTCCAGAAAAAGAAGCACCTTGCCCTCCCTGACCATCCGGTCGATCTGCCTGCTGTTTTCCGTGTACCGGGAATATGCATCTACCAGTAACACATGGGCCTGTTTTGCGGAAGGTGCCGTTTGTAAACCGGCCTGTTCAACCAACCTTTCTGCAGCACCGCCGCCTACTCCACAGACAAAAACAGAACAGCCCGGATCCTGCTTTTCAGGGAATACCTCCAGATCCAGTGTATTCTGGTGCACGCTCTCTCCCTGCGCATCCAGGATGGCAGCCCGAATCACATACCCGATCCGCCTTGTTTCCTCCGGAAAAGTATACCGGATAAATCCCTGGAACCGGGAACTGTTTACAGGTATCCGGGCAGGTACAGATTGTGCAAAAACAATTTTTCCCTCTCTTTCCAGCTGGTAATGCAGCCGGCAATCCTTTTCAACATCGTTTCGGTCGTTGGCGATCCAGATTTCAACGGCCGTTTCTTCACCCCCGTAAAAACTACGGCGATCACTCCGCAACGATACCATCAACGGCTCCAGCGCATTCCGGTAGGCAAAATATGCTTTCTTGGGCTGACGGTCCACATCCATGATGGACTTCATCCATCCTCCCGGCCATGCATCAATGAAAAGATGGATGGCGAAGGACACCATCCCCGGATCTCTCCGGAACGTTTCGGTTGTAAATTTTGTCGCCCAGGCCTGGTAATCCTGACTGGTACGGATCCATTCGTCGATGGAACCGGGCGTGTTGTACCACAGGTAATGGAACCGTCTGCTCTGGGCCATGGAGATCCTGGAAGGATCCCAGTTATACCGGTCTTTCTCATCCACCGGCAACCATGCATCCGGATAGTATCTGGTCATTACATTGAGCGGGTCAAGTCCCTCTGTCCCGAACTCTCCGCAGCCATAATTCCAGTCCGGTTTCACCGGTTGCCAGTATCCCTTGTAAAATTCTCCGACGCCCAGACCGTGTCCGTTGTACCACAAATTGTAGCAATGGTTATCCGGGAGACCCGGCGACGGAGGATCATAATCGCCGTCACCCGCTTTAATCACCCGGTCGGGATTTGAAAGCAAAACAGCCTGATCCAGAGCGCAGAACAGCCTGTAATACTCACTGGCTGCAGCAAGACTGCGGTGGGGTTTCCCTTCTGCATTGGGGAACCGTTCATTGATATAGGTCACCATAACCGCACTTGGGTGGGAACGTATTAACCGTTCCATCTCTTCAGCCTGTTTTACGGCCTCAGCGAACTGATTCCTCCTGACGGACCCAAACAACGGGAGATCGGTCTGATTCAGCATTCCCAGTTTATCGCACATCTCATAGATTTCTTTTTGAACCGGTCGCTGGGTGAATCTCAGAAAGTTCATATTGCACAGTTTGGCCAGCAGGATATCGTCGATCAGCTGATCCTCATCCCCACGCATCACACTTTGTTGTAAATGTCCCATGGTATTGGCACCACGCAGTCTGATCATCTTACCATTCATGTACATATTCCCTCTGGGGATATGAACTGTATCCATGGTGAAACTGCGCATTCCGAACTGCTGTTTACGAGTGTCCTTCAGTTGTCCGTCCCTGTTATAAAGCCGGATCTGTACCTGGTACAGCCAGGGGTGATCCGGTTCCCACCACCTGAAATCCTTCAGGGTAACCGGGATCTTCACGAAATTCACACCGTATTCAAAAGGAAGCTTACGCTGCTCCCAGTCCTGCGGTTTGGCCAGATCCCCCACACCAGGAACATAAACGGTGGCAGGTATGTATCTGAATTCCCGGAGCGCCGTATCCTGGAAATTTTGTCCGTAAATGTCCAGCATCAGACTGACTAGCTCCGGATAAGGCTTCAGGCAATTGACCTCCACCCATATTTCTGCCTGTGACTGTTCCGGGAGTGAACGAACGAAAATATCATGTATGTGCACATCTGATCGTGCTTCCAGGTAACATTCTTGGTAGATGCCCATGGCCGGAGGGCAATGATGCCATCCCAGTTCAGGTTCATCGTATCCCGGTCCGGTTGCCCCGTATATTTTATCACCATTGATTTTGTTACCCCGGTCGTCTTCGCTTCCGGTGGTTGAGTAATCGTTTTCCACCTTTATGAGCAATGTATTTTCACCGGGGTGTACAATTTTTGAAATCTCGAATTCAAAAGGTGCAAAAAAGCCTTCGTGGAAACCAAGGCAGGTAGCGTTCACAAAAACAGTGGATTTGTAATCAACGCCGCGGAAACAGAGATAAAGGAGTTCTTCTTCTGCCGGAAGCCGATGCACCTCAAATGTTCTGTAATAATAAGTTACCGCCCTTCCCAGCGGAGGACCGTAATGGGGTACGGATACCTCTTCCCAGTCACCCTCACCTGCCAGTGTCCCCGCAAAATTTTTCACATCCGCTTCAGTCTCCACCCTCCAGTTGAATCCGGTCAGACAGGTACGCTCCCGGAACAGCGGCATTTCGGGGGCCAGATCCCGGAGAAAAAGTTCGTAATGCCGGCGGAGCTTCTTTCGTTCTTCCTCAAGTTCTTCACCGGTGGAAATTGGAAACACCGGTTGAAAAACTGCCTCACTATTGTGGATCGCCGGCAGGTTTATATCAGGCAGATCCGGAGGTTGCGGTTTTATAAGCAAGTGTTCTCTCGTCTGATAGGCACGGGTTCCGATCTCTGCAAACCGATCCTGTGACCAGACCATTGCTGTCATACATAACGAAAACATGACCAGCAATACCGAAAATATTCGTTTCATGCCTCCGCGATTATTTTTCCCCCATTAGTCTGCCGATCAGGTGCATGGGAATATTCCGGAATTCAGGCATCAGCCTGAACACCTCCGAGTCCGGATCAATCCGGAAATCGAGACCTTCCACATCTCTGAATCCCGGATCTGAACAGAGGATCAGGTTTCTGCCAAAACCTGAATACGCTGATCTCCCGTTATACACCATTTCAAAATTGCAGAAGAGATTATATTGTATCACATTCCTTTTGGGCAATCCGGGTGCGTCCGAAAAATAATTAACCAGCGTCGGATATGCCTCACTGTAGGGAGGCTCACGAAAGTTCACCGCTTCCATTCTCTGTTCGAACACATTGCCTGACTCCCACATGTAGCTGGCCCAGCCCTGCAGACGGTTATCATGATGTACAGCCAATTTTCCCTCTATGAAAATGTTGTTCGTATAAATATTGTCATTCCCTCCGCCGATGGTGGCTCCCCGTGACCCGGCCTTGTAAAACACATTGCCGGTTACAACCATTCCGCAAGCCCCGTCGTCATGATAAATTGCGGTGATCTTGCGATGGCCTGCTTTCAGATCTCCCGAACCAAGGTGGTGGAAAAGGTTGTACCTGACCAGTGTCCCGAACTCACTTGGGTCCCGGCCATAGTAGATGGCACCCATATCATCCCCTGTCATTACGGCGTGGTGGATCTCATTATACTCAATGATATGATCGTTTCCGTGAAGATAGATGGCATTGGCCGGACAATGGGCAATTTCGCAGTGACGAATGATGTTTCCTGCACCATCGATGTTAATGCCGGCTCTGTAGGTCCTGTCCAGCCGGTTGAAATGATGAATGTAACAGTTTTCCACCTTGTTCAGTCCCTTTTCGAGCGTAAGCCGGTCGCCCCCGCTGAGACTGATACCTCCCGAACCTGTATGGTGAATATGACAATTTTCGATAAGATGCCCTGTGCCTGCATTCCGGTTGAATGTGGTATTCCGGTAGATATGCTCGTGCCAGCTGCCCAGCTTTCGGGATGCGGGCTCTCCCGTTCCGTCGTGCATAAGCTTCCCGAAAGGTTCGATCCCTCTGCCCACACAAACGGCAAGCAGCC
>DSDZ01000142.1 GCA_011048475.1 Bacteroides sp.
CCAGCATGCTGTTCAGGTGTATCGTTTCGATGACCGAAGGTTCATCATTTACCGAATATGCAATGGTCAGGGTATCCTCCGGTGAGATCCTGTAATATCCGTGATTGATGATTTCGATGGAAACGGGATGATCCGGGGGGATTTCACAGGAAGAGACCGGAGAATTGATCTGAGTGATGCCCAGGTCGGGCAGGTCATAAGCCACATATACACTGTCCCCCGTAACACACCCGTTTTCGGCAGTTACCAGGACAACATACATGCCCGCACCGGGTCCGGTAATGTGATAATCCGTTCCGGTGCTCCCGTCCTGCCACAAATAGGATGCATAGCCCGGGCTGGTTGACAGGGTGATCGGCTCGTATACAAGGATCGTATCCTGACCCTGGCTTATATCCGCCTCCGGGCTTCCAAGGACATCCACGTTCACAAGCACAATGTCGTTTGAGGGGATCAGGTCTGCGTCGAATTCAGTATAGGCCATGAGCTCGTAACGATCCGGGATACTGAGATCCTCCGTGGAAACGAATGTATGGTAGATCACCGATCCGTTTTCGAAAATGGTTTCAAGAGCCAGTGTCTCGGTCACCGCAGGGGCACCGTTCAGCGAATAGGACACAGAGATCTCAGCTGTGGGTTCGATGTCCCAGTTGCCAAAATTTTTGACAGCCACCCGGACATGTTCGGATGTACCCAGACTGCAGCTTGTCCGGGGATGGTCTATCTCCAGGATGCCGATATCCGGTACAGCCAGCATGATCTGCACTTGTTCATGGACCACGCATCCGTGCTCGTCTGTGACAGTCACCCAGTACGTCCCGATTCCTTTTTCGGTTACCACAAAGGTCTGGTCCGTACTCCCGTCCTGCCATTCATAAGAAATGAAACCCGGGCCTGCATCGAGGGTGGTTTCTGTGTCCGTGATCACCTGGTAATCTTCTCCCAGATCGACCACCGGTGGCTCGAAAACGCCCACCGAGGTTATGACCGTGTCGTTCCCGGATCTATCGTCAGCGGTATAATCTGTGAAAACAGTGAACGTATACCACGATCCTGTCTGTACCTCTTCGGACGACGAAAACACGAAATCGATGGTGTCCCCGGGCAATAAATGGGTGGATAGCAGCAGTGCATCCCTCACCGGGGAACCGCCGTCCACCAGGTACCCCACATCAATGGTCTGGCCCGCAGTGATGGTCTGGTTCCCGGTATTCCTGATCCGGGCCGATACGGTAATGTGCTCGGACATTTCACAGGAGGTGGCAGGGGAAAGGATCCGGTCAAGCGACACATCCGCCACATTCAGCGTTACGATCACCGAATCCGAACCCGAACACAGATGGACGTCGCTGACGGATACATGATACAATCCCTCTCCCGGTTCAATAACTGTAAACGACTCCCCGGCAGACCCATCCTGCCAGAGGTACTCAGCATATCCCGAAGGAGCCGAAAGCAGGTATTCACCAGCCACAACCACTGTATCGGGCCCCAGATCCACAACCGGATATCCATATGTTTCAAGGGTGTGGGAAACGGTATCGTTCAGGTTGCTGTGATCATTGTTCAGACGCGTGTACAGCTTCATCTCGTAGCTCCCCGGTGCGGAGAAGTCAAAGAATTCCGCAAAGGTGAATTCCATGGTCCCTCCAGGGAAGAACGGCTCTGTCAGAAGAAGCGCTTCCGAGAATACGGGTGCCCGGTTGATCTCACCGGAAAGGAATATGGTATCGTTCACATCCACCGTATCCGTTCCGAAATTATGGATGGATATCCGGACCGGCTCCTGGTTTTCCAGTTCACAGGCCGATTGCGGGCTGATGAGTGCATTCACCCCCACGTCGGCAACAAGCTGCATGACCCTGACGGTATCGGAGGCCACACAGCCGATGGTGTTGGTCACCCTCACATGATAGGTCCCTTCGGCGGGTACATAAAAAACCGGGTCGGTGGAACCATCCTGCCACAGGTAATCCTGTCCCGGAACCCCTGAAGAAGCATTCAATACGACCGTATCCGGCCTTACCGTGGAAATATCAGGACCCAGATCCACGGCAGGTTTATTCACCCGGATCAACGCCGAAACGGTGTCATTGGAAACCACTTTGTAAAATTGGGGGTCCACGTCCATGAGGTATACCTTTGTCAGGTAATCTCCGCTCATGCCGAAGTCAAATTCCTCATTCATCAGAAAATCACGGATCGCACCCACCGGAAAATCCGATGACAGAACGAGTGTTTCTTCTGCGGTCTGGATCTCTCCGTTCCTTTCAATATGATATCCCAGCATGATGGAATCCCCAGCCTCCAGATCTGCAATGCCGGAGTTTTTCATCCGCAGCCTGAAAGTCTGCCGGTCACTCAGCTCGCATGATGTGACAGGCTCCAGGATCTCCAGGATATCTATGTCATCAGGTGCTTCCATGATCCTGACATCATCCACCGCTATGCCGTCATACTGGTTGTTCACCTTATCCGCCGCAAACAGGAACCTGAACTGAACATTGTCCTGGCTGATCACGTCATCCGGCAGTAAGTGCCTGACGGTCATCCATCCTCCGCTCTGTCCGCTCCAGCCGTTGGTGCCCAGCGCCCCAACGGGTCTGCCGGTATACCAGTTCCAGTATGAATCAAATCCCGAGGCATTGGACACACCTGTCCACGTATCCCCGTCGTCCAGTGAATACTGGAGGGTTGTCCCATCCACATCCTGTTCGGTATCCAGCCAGAGACGTGACTCAAAAACAGGGTGCTCCAGCCCTGAAAGGTCGTAACTCGGAGAGGTCAGGATCCCTGTTTGATCCTCCACCAGGTCACCTGTCAGGGTAAAGTCATCGATGTTCCATCCCTCCGCCACCGGTCCCGAAACGGATGAGTGATACAGGGTGAATCTGAACCGCAGGTTGCTGGTATAGGACAGAGAATCGTGCACCGCATACTGGAAGAACTGGAACTCCTCATCCAGGATCGCGCCCTCGGAGTTCTTCCACATTGTGATCCAGCTTAACCCGTTGTCAGGGCTGACCTCGAAACTGACCGAGTCGCCTTCCTGTACGGTAAGCCACCTGGCAAAGCTTACCTGCAGGTTGCTGTAGCTGTTGACATCCAAGGCAGGGGAAGTGGCTGTATATGCCGTACCGGCCGTGATCCCGTTTTCATAGCTGTAGAGATTGCTGCCCTGCCCGGACAGATCGGTTCCCAGGCAAAAGTACCCGGAGTACGCATAATACGGAAGGTGCATGTTGATGGGGATGTTCCGCTCAAACTCTCCTGAAAATACCCAACCTTGTCCGGTTTCAAAATCGTCCTCAAAAATGATCCGGTTCTTCTGGGCGATCAGGTCGCCATAGGACGACTCCAGGCCTGTGACCCAGCATGCGGCGCCTGAAGAGGCATCATTGATCACGCTTCCGGCCGGTGCTCCGTATTCCCATATCTGGTTATCCATCGAACGCCAGTAGCCGTCACCCGCTTCAAAGTCCTCCAGGTACGGGGGATCATATGTGGGCACAATGTACAGCTGTGTGGTGATCCTGTCATTGCCCGTGTACTGGTCGCCCGGAAAGGCTGTCCTGGCCATTATGGAAGGTTTCAGTCCCGGTTCAGAGAGGTCAGCCGAAGTGGGAAATGTAAAAACCACGGACCCTCCCACAGGAATGTTCAGGTCCATGTGGTCCACGACCCAGCTGGCTCCCCCGTCCAGAGAATATGCCACGGGGACCGGCTCTGTGATGTCCGCTCCCCCGAAATTGGTGATCCGGACCGTCACGGAATCGCTGGCCGTATGTCCGCTCCCGCTTTCCGGATAGATCCACTCGGAGACACCCACATCCCTTGATATGAATTCTCCTGTCACGTAGATGTCATCCACGTTCCAGCCTGAATAATTGTTCACTCCGTCGGTGGGACCGAGTGAAAACCGGAGCTTCAGGCGGTCTGTCCTTGCATATGCATCCGGGATGGACAAACGTTCCTGGAACCACTGGAAATCACTCAGGTACGAGCTGCTCTCCCACAATACATGCCAGGTGGCCCCGTCATCTTCGCTGATGTGTATGGATGCCTGGTCCCAGACCTCAATGTTCAGATACCGCTCGAAGAAGAGGTTGAGGTTTTTATAGTACAACACATCGATGGGTGGCGAAGTGGCAAGATATACGGATGATCCGCTGAGTCCCGGTTCGTAATTGTAAGGATGGGCTCCCTGGCCGCTGAGGTCCGTCCCCAGGACTTTTGTACCGCTGAATGCCATGTCCGGATCAGGATTTCCGGGATTACCTCCCATTCCGCTGGGGGTCCCGACCTCGAACTCACCGGTAAGCGCCCAGCCGTGGCTTCCTTCAAAATCCTGGGAATAGCGTGTTTCATAGATCGTTCTCGATCCTTCGGGCGACTGGCCCGTTGCCGGATACAGGCTGTCATTGGCCAGAATGGCACCGGCCTCCACCATGACATCCAGGATGTTTCCGTGGGGTGCATCCTGATTCACATCATAGGTGAGCCACAGATAGGACTGGCCCGCAGGAAGGCTGAAATCCAGATCGTTGAAGCTGGCAATTCCCGAGACAAAGTCGGTCGGGGAACCCAGCGGCAGGTCCATGCTGAAGGTCTGGGTCGTGGTGGCAAAAAGCTTTACCCCGCCGGGTAGCAAATCTCCGTCCGCGGTATTCAGGGAAGCAAAACGGACGTGGTCCAGCATGGCGGAACCTGTATTCCCGAATACCTTGAAATCCAGCCGCATCATCGGCACATTGGGTGATCCCGAAGGAATCATCCCTGCAAAAGGCTGCAGAAATTCAACCTCACCCAGGTAGAGGGGTTGCGTTCCGGTCTCCCGGATGGTTACCTGGTCAATGCATGTGCCGTATCCCCACCGGGTTTGTCCCTCGAAAGCCACATAATAGGTGGATGAGGGATTGGGCAGGGTCAGCTTTTTCTCTTCCCAGTCATTAACCGGATCCAGGTATTCGTGCAGCAGCACCCATGGATCCCCGGAGGATACCTTGTAATAAATACGCAGCACATCCCATCCCGTGTAACCCTCAAATGTCCAGGGGATCTGGCAGAGATAAAAGCTGAGCTCGAGACCGGTCCCACCGAGCAGGTCCAGCTCCGGTGTGATCAGTTTTGTCTTTTCGTTGTTATCCCCCTGCTTAAAAAAGATGGCGTTGAATGTCCCTTCATAAGCCGACGGTGGATTCCGGGTAATATCTTCCTGTTCGGGTGGTATGAGCCAGTTGTTGTCATTGGGGCTGTGTCCGCCGTTCCGGTATCGCCACGGCTCATTCCCCGATACCGCCTCTTCAGTCCATCCGCCGGGAAGAATCCCGGCTTCAAATCCTTCCGACAAATAAACCTCTCCCTGTGAATAGCCACATACCAGCGGATAAAGGCAAGAACTGATTAAAAAAACCCGGATAATTGATCTCATTTTTCCCATTCTTCTTCCATGCAACCATATAACC
>DSDZ01000116.1 GCA_011048475.1 Bacteroides sp.
CACAGGCACTGCTCACATAGATGAACTTATTTATCCCCGATGCGAGGGCTTCATCGATCAGATTTTCAGTTCCGCGAACATTAACTTCATAGATTTTCGATGAACGGGTCGGCCAAACATTGGTATTTGCAGCTGCATGTATAACCACATCCATCCCGGCAGCACATCCTTTCACCTGAAAAGTATCTGTGATATCGCAGATGTATTTGTCCGTTCCGAGAGTGTCAAGTCCGTCCGAAGCTTTTTCATTTTCAACCATCACCCGAACCCGGTTTCCCGTGGATAAAAACAGGCGGGTAAGGTGGTTCCCAAGTAAACCGCTTGCCCCGGTGATCAGTATATTCATTTTGATCATGATTAAGTTTCCGATTGTCTGTCAGGTACAAAGTTCGGACATGAGTTAACCGTTTGAAAATTGAAAAATTGCAGGGGCTATGGCAGATTTGCAGGAATCAATTAAATGGATGAATCCTGAAGAAGACAATCATCATCCATCAATGATTACTGCAAATAATTTGACATTTATCGGGATTTAATGCAATACTCTGCCTGTTTCCATGCAGGTGATTGGCAGGGTCGGCAAAAAATTTTTAGCAGGAATCGAGGAAAGATCTTTTTTATTTCCAGCCTGCAATTCTTGCCCAGAGGTGCCAGGCGGCGTAGGCTTTCATATTCGCATTCAGCGGCTGGCTGTGGGCCGAGCCGCACTGGTACCAGTCCACCCCCTCGGTATGTGAATTCTCCCAGTCAATGGCCCAGTTGGCATCGCGGCTCCCGTTATTGTCACTGTCGTAATTACAGCCGTCGTCGGCGTTTTTATCCAGGTAGTAGTTGCCGTCAGGATCATAAGACTCGATATCGGCGAAATCATACAGGAATTTTTCATATGTGATGCAGTGATTCCGGATCTGTTCGTTCCGGATATGCAGGTTGCCGGTGACCCCCGTTCCGTCCAGGTGACCGGTCATATAGACAAAGGTCACATCCGGGTAATCCGCTTCCAGTCCTGACATCAGCCCGAGGTATGTATCGATGTTTTTTTCTGAAGCTCCGGATACCTGTCCGCACCAGGACCAGATGATCACATTCACTCCGGGATGGTCTTTCAGATAGTTCCTGGTTTCCTGCTCCCAGTTCGTAAAATCCGGATTCCCCAGGTCCCCGCTCATGGCGTAATCGTGCAGATCCAGCGCCCCGCCAGTTCCGCCGTTGTTCCATGCAAATGCATCACCCCTGAAGTCCACCAGTCCGGTCATCCCGGATGTGAGCTGACTGCCATGCGAGGTGTGGCCGTATGCGATATGGAGCGTCTCCTTTGCCTTTTCGATCCATTCATCCGGAATGGATGCCAGGTCAGTACAGGAGTGGTTGATGATCATTCCGCTGCCGGGAAGCGGGTCATCCTTTTTGCAGGAAGTGCTGAAGAACATGACGACGAATGCAAGCGCCCATAACTTTTTCATGGTCAAATTGGTTTGCTCTGTTTGAGAAGGACCACATACCTGCCTTAATGGTTGCGGCGATTGACGAAAAAATATATATTCGTCACAACCTAAAATCTCAAAAAAATGTTCTGTAACCAGTGTCAGGAGACAGCCAAAAATGTGGCCTGTACGATCAGGGGAGTCTGCGGGAAAACCGAAGAAACGTCCAACATCCAGGACCTGCTGGTTTATGCCTGCCAGGGACTTTCGTATCTGACCCTCGAAGCCCGGAAACAGGGTATTGATACAAACCCGGAGAGCAAGCACATCGTCAACAGCCTGTTCACCACGATCACGAATGCCAATTTCGATGACAAATCCATCATCCGGGCGATCAGGGAATGCATCGATTTTCGTGATCAGCTGAAATCGAAGGTGACACTTTCTGAGGACCATTCCTCCATTCAATGGAACGGCGATTCGGACACCGACCTTTATGCAAAGGCAGAGGAGGTGGGGACGCTTACCTACGACACCGATGAGGACATCCGCGGCCTTAAACAGTACATCCTGTTTGGTGTAAAGGGGATGGCCGCCTACACGGAGCATGCCTTCAATCTCGGTTTCGAGGAACAGGAAATCTACGATTTCATCGAGGAAAGCCTGGCCATGATCACCAGGCCCGTGACCCTGGACGATGCCCTGGACTGGCTGCTTCGCACCGGTGAACACGGGGTGAAGGCCATGGCATTGCTGGACAGGGCAAACACTTCTGTCTACGGAAATCCGGAAATGACCAGGGTGAAGATCGGCGTCGGGAAAAATCCCGGAATCCTGGTGAGCGGTCACGACCTGAGAGACCTGGAACAGCTGTTGATCCAGACCGAGGGGACGGGAATCGACGTGTACACCCATTCGGAAATGCTGCCTGCAAATGCCTATCCGAATCTGAAAAAATACAAACACCTGGCCGGAAATTACGGCAATGCCTGGCACCGCCAGTTGGAGGAGTTCGAGTCTTTCAACGGTCCCGTCCTGTTCACCACGAACTGCCTGGTACCCCCGCGGAAAGCCACTACTTACAACGACCGGGTATTTACCACCGGGGCAACTGGGATGCCGGAATGGAAGCGCATTGAAAAGAGATTACCCAACGGACACAAAGATTTCTCAGAGGTCATCGAACTGGCAAAAAAGTGTCCCCCGCCGTCAGAGATCGAAAGCGGGGAGATCACCATCGGTTTCGCCCACGAGCAGGTGCTCAAACTTGCCGACAAGATCCTTGAAGCCGTCAATTCGGGAACCATTAAAAAGCTGGTGGTCATGTCGGGGTGCGACGCCCGGCAAAAGACGCGTGAATATTACACGGAGTTTGCAAAGCAGTTACCCGGGGACACGGTGATCCTCACATCGGGATGCGCCAAGTACCGTTACAATAAACTGGACCTTGGCTCGATCGACGGCATTCCGAGGGTGCTGGATGCCGGTCAGTGCAACGACAGTTACTCGTGGGCGTTTGTGGCGCTCAAGCTGAAAGAAGTGCTGAAACTGGATGACATCAACCAGCTCCCGATCGTTTTCAATATTGCCTGGTACGAGCAGAAAGCCATCATCGTACACCTCGCATTGCTCTATCTGGGAATTAAGAACACCCACATCGGGCCAACGCTGCCGGCGTTCCTGACGCCGAACCTGCTGAAGACCGTGCAGGATATGTTCGGTGTTCAGGTGATTCAGACGGTGGAAGAGGATATGAAGGTTTTCGAACTAGCGTAGGGAATTCCCCGAATAGGAATATGGGAGATCCGCTTCGGTGGTTCCGCGCTGCCGGTTGGGCGTGCCACTCATTACGAAATCAATCACGGCTCCCCTTATCAACTCCGGGAAGCTGAGGTAATTTGCGGTGTATTCTTTCCCATTGAGTTCGATCCTTTCGATGTACCGGTTTTCATCACTGTTCGATGGAGCATTGATCTCGATCCGGTTCCCGTTCTCCAGGGCAAGGGTGATCTTTCTGAAGAGGGGACTGCCGATCACGTACTCATCCGTGGCCGGACAGACCGGGTAGAATCCCATGGCACTGAACACGTACCAGGCGGAAGTCTGCCCGTTGTCCTCATCCCCGCAGTAGCCGTCCGGCGCGGGGGTGTACAGCCTGTCCATGGCTTCCCTGACCCGGTACTGGGACTTCCAAGGGGCTCCGGCATAATTGTACAGGTAGATCATGTGCTGTGCTGGCTGGTTACCGTGGGCATAGTTCCCCATGTTCATCACCTGCATCTCGCGGATCTCGTGGATGACCCGGCCGTAATAGGAATCGTCAAACACGGGCGGCACGGTGAAGACCGAATCCAGCATGGTGACAAATGCCTCCCTGCCCCCCATCAAACCGATCAGTCCCTCCACATCATGGAAGACCGACCATGTATAGTGCCAGCTGTTCCCCTCGGTAAAGGCATCGCCCCATTTGAACGGATTGAAGGGGGACTGAAAACTGCCGTCCCTGTTCCTTCCCCGCATAAGGCCGGACTGCCTGTCAAATACATTGCGGTAATTCTGCGAGCGGTCCGCGAACACCCGGATCTCCTCTTCCGGTTTTCCCAGGGCCTTACCCAGCCGGTAGATGCAGAAGTCGGCATACGCATATTCCAGCGTGCGGGCCACGTTCTCGTTGATACCCGCATCGTATGGCACATAGCCCAGCTGGTTGTAATGCTTCACGCCGTACCTTCCCACCGATGATACGGGACCTTCGTTCTCGGTATTCTTCAGGACCGCTTCGTAGAGCATTTCGATGTCGTACCCGCGGCATCCTTTCAGGTAGGCATCAGCGATCAGTACCGCCGAATTGGAACCGATCATGCAGTCGCGGTGACCCGGGCTGGCCCACTCCGGCAGCCATCCGCTTTCGAGGTATGCATTTACCAGTCCTTCCTGGATCTTTTCGTTCAGCGAGGGATACATCAGGTTGAAATACGGGAAGACCGCCCGGAAGGTATCCCAGAATCCATTGTCCGTGAACATGTATCCGGGGAGGACCTTTCCGTTGTAGGGACTGTAGTGGACCACCTCTCCCCTTTCATCGATCTCGTAGAATTTCCGCGGAAAGAGCAGCACCCGGTAAAGGCAGGAATAAAAGGTCCGTACCTGATCAACGGTCCCTCCCTCCACGCGGATCCTGGACAGTTCCCTGTTCCAGGCGGCCCTGCCCTTTTCCTTTATTTCGCCGAAGGAGTCCACCCCCAGTTCACCCAGGTTGCGCTCGGCCTGTTCGAAACTGATGAATGAGGATGCCACCATGGCGTGGACCTGCTCCCCTTTTTCCGTGTTGAAACGAACCGCGGCTCCCACGTGGTCATCGTTCCATTCCAGGGTATTCTCCATGAGGTTGTCCCCGCTCCAGGCCGCACCGAAGGCGAAGGGTCTGTCGAACAGGATCACGAAGTAGTTCCTGAAATTGTCGGGCACGCCCCCGCTGTTGCGTGTCGTGTAACCGATAATTTTGTTCTCTCCGGGAATGATCCTGACATAGGAACCCCTGTCAAAGGCATCCACCAGGACCCACGCGTTTTCGCTCTCCGGAAATGTGAACCGGAACATGGCCGCCCGTTCCGTGGGGGTGATCTCCGCGGTCACGTCATAATCGGCCAGGTAGACGCTGTAATAATGCGGTTTTGCAGTCTCGGCCTTATGTGAGAACCAGCTTGCACGCGCTTCCTCCCCGATCTTCAGCTCCCCTGTCATGGGAAATAGGGAGAACTGGCCGTAATCATTGATCCATGGACTGGGCTGGTGTGTCTGTTTGAATCCGCGTATCTTGTGCGCATCGTAGGTGTACACCCATCCGTTTCCCATTTCACCGGTCTGCGGTGTCCAGAAGTTCATTCCCCAGGGCAGGGCGATCGCCGGGTAGGTGTTCCCGCTGGAAAGGATGTATTCCGAGTCGGTGCCCATCAGCGGATTGACATGGTCCACGGGCTCGGGGTCACCTCCCCGCACATAAAAAGCGGATCCCGCGGCGAGGATCGCGAGCAGGA
>DSDZ01000071.1 GCA_011048475.1 Bacteroides sp.
CCCTGAAGAACAGAAAGATCATTTAGAAAGAACAAACTCCCTTACTTTGTCGGCTGCCTCCTGCAGGGTGATGGCAGAATGTACTTTCAGACCGGAATGATCAATAAGAACCTTCGCCTCTTCTGCATTGGTCCCCTGCAACCTCACGATGACCGGTACCCCGATTTGTCCGATGGACCTGTAGGCTTCCACCACACCCTCTGCCACACGGTCACACCTGACGATGCCCCCGAAAATATTGATCAGGATCGCTTTCACATTGGGATCTTTCAGGATGATCCTGAAGCCTGCTTCGACCGTCCGGGCACTGGCTGTGCCCCCCACATCCAGGAAATTTGCAGGTGCTCCACCTGAATGTTTGATGATGTCCATGGTGGCCATGGCGAGTCCCGCCCCATTCACCATGCATCCCACATTTCCGTCCAGTTTGATAAAATTAAGGCTGTGTTTGCCGGCCTCCACCTCAATGGGATCTTCCTCGCTGAGATCTCTCAAGGATTCATATTCGGGATGGCGGAAGAGCGCGTTGTCGTCCAGATTTACCTTGGCGTCTGCTGCAATGATATGGTTATCTGAAGTCCTGAACACAGGATTTATCTCTATCAATGACGCATCCGATTCACTGTATGCTTTGTAAAGAGAAGTGACAAAGCCTGTCATTTCCCTGAATGCAGGGCCATGCAAACCCAGGTTAAAGGCGACCCGCCTCGCCTGGAAAGCCAGGATCCCCACCGCAGGATCGATCTCTTCCCTGTAGATCAGTTCCGGGGTTTGCGCTGCGACCTCCTCAATGTCCATGCCTCCCCGGGTTGAGTACATGAAGGTATTCCTGCCCGACTCCCTGTTCAGCAGGATGCTCATGTAATACTCTTCGGGCTCTGTTTCACCTGGATAATAGATGCCCTGTTCCACGAGCACCTTCTGCACCTTTTTGCCTCCGGGCCCGGTCTGATGGGTGACCAGGTTCATACCAAGGATTGAACCTGCGTGGGTTTTCACCTCATCCAGGGATGCTGCGATCTTCACACCGCCGCCTTTTCCCCGGCCACCTGCATGGATCTGTGCTTTGACAGCCCATGTTCCGGTCCGGGTTTCAGTTTCAATTCTGCTGGCAGCCTCGTAAGCCTCCTCAGGAGTGAAAGCAACTTCGCCGGCCGGGACTGCCACACCGAATTTTTTGAGGATCTGCTTCCCCTGGTATTCGTGTATATTCATAGTTGTCGAGAGTCTAAAGTCTAAAGTCGTTGGTTTTGTAAAGATAGAAAATCAGTACATTCGTCAAAATTCTCTCGTGATGCGAAAACTATCGAATGAAGAGCTTGGCAGGCTGACGGCGAAGGAATATAAAAACGCAGAGAAGATCCCGGTTTGGGTGGTACTGGACAATGTCCGGAGCCAGAACAACATCGGGTCAGTTTTCCGGACTGCGGATGCTTTCAGGCTGGAAGGGATCTGCCTGTGCGGAATCACCGCCACCCCACCTCACAGGGAGATTCACAAGACGGCGCTGGGTGCCACGGAAACGGTCCCCTGGAAGTACCGGAAAAGTACCGTAGAGGCTGTCGCCGATCTGAAGGAGGAAGGATACAGGATCCTCGTTGTGGAGCAGGTCGAAAACGGGGAACAGCTGGACAGGATGAATCTATCCACTTCGGACCGCTATGCGGTTGTATTCGGACATGAGATCAGGGGTGTGGATCAGCGGGTGGTGGATATGAGCGACTGCTGTATTGAAATTCCGCAGTACGGGACGAAACATTCCCTCAATATTGCCGTGGCTGCGGGGATTGTCATCTGGGAAGTATTCAGGCAGATGACCCGCTGACCCCGATCTGCATCACTTCCGGATCATTGTAAAATAGAAAAAAATCCCCGCAGAGGGAAGCGGCATAAAATAAAAAAGCCGTCTCCGGTCAGGAGCGGCTTTTTTGACTATGCGCGTGTTAATGCCTTACTGAACGATGGCTTTGAATGCATCCAGGTTCCAGAGCTTGGCAAATTCAAGATCCTTCAATGCACGTTCGATCATCATACGGGGTGACTCGCAGTTCTCAATGGCCAGTTTCAGGTTTTCAACCGCAACTTCCGGCTTGTCCTGATTTGCCGCGATCACTGAAAGCAGGTAATACCGGTAGGGGTTTTCACCGGGAAGGTTCGCTGCTGTTCTCCATGCACCGTCCACATCACCCTTCAGGTACCTGGCAAGGGCGGCGTTGAATGACGGCTCGCTCCCGAAATTATTCAATGCGGCATCATAATCACCTTCCATGATGTTCACGATCCCCAGGTTGTAGCTCACTTTTTCACCTGCACCGAGCGAAGCGGTAAAGGCTTCCTTGGCAGCCTCCACATCACCATTTTTCAGGGCGATGGCTCCCAGGTTGTTGTTCAGGATGTCATTGTCCACGATGTCCTTGGCAGCTTTAAATGCCTTTTCAGCCGCATCCAGTTCACCCATTTTATACAGCACTGCGCCCATGTTGCCGTGTGCACGCGCGCACCCGGGGAAAGCATTGGCGGTCTTCTTGTAGATGGCCAGCTTGGTTTCGTTGTTGTCGAACAGGGTGGCTGCATAAAGCAGTTCCTCAAGCTTCAGGGTGTCTGGATTGCTGGTCCAGAGGTCTTTTAATTCCTCATCGCTCCATCCGATGTGTTCCATTTTCACCGTGAACTTGGACCTCCTGAGCTTGGGGAGGATCTCATCCTTGATCACCTCAAACGCAGCAGAGAGGTTCTTGATTTCCTGCTCACGCACTACCGGGTCGGAATGCATGCTCAGAACCCTTAGGATCATTTCTTTATCCTGAATATCGGATTCTTCCATCAATTTTTTGAATCCTTCCCAGTCCTCCGGAGTCGTCATCATGCTGATCAGCTCATCGGCCACTTCGACATTCGTCTGTTTCAGTTGTCCGGACAAATACCGGTCCGCTGAACTTTTACGCTTGGCTGCAAGGTCCGTGTTGAAGTCAACAGGTCCGTCAGGCGAAGCATAGGCGGAAATTTCCAGTCCCTTCAGCTCCAGGCGCTCATTCTCCTGGGTGTTTTTAAGGACATCGTTCATCTTTTTCACATCATCTTTTCTGATCTCAGAAGTACGCACATCTGCCCTGTTGATCACATACTGAATGTCGGTCTCGTAAGATTCGGGAATGATCCTTTCAAATTTATCGCTGAACATCAAAACTTTCGGGTCCACGCTGACCAGCTGCGGGGTTGTAATGATACCATCTGCCAGCTTCACATCCCCGATCTGTGCGGTTTTGCCTTTCATCTGAGCGCTCACATCGAAATAGAGCTCGGACCGCATCATCTCATCTTCATATTCGAATTTGTTTGAAATACTGGCCTTCCCGCCGTTGTCGTAACTGATCACCTTGTTGTTTTCCGTCACATCCTCTCCCTGTAGTACGAGGGAATTCAATTCCTTTTCGCCGCCTGTGTATCTCAGGACGGGAGTAAGGGTAACAATGGCTTTTTTGTTGAAATACTTACCGGGAAAGTTAACGTCGACAGTTACATCCACAACTCCACCGTGCATTTCAAGTACTTCAGGGGTTACCTTGTAGCTTACGAGGTCGGCCTCTTTAACCATCTTGTTGAGGCCGCCACAACTACTGAGCACTGCTGCTGCGATTATGAAAATCGCAAGGAACTTGAGGTTTTTCATAGCATCTTGGATATTTGTTTAGTACTTATAGTTCAGAAGAACGGTTCTTTTCTCCAGTGCAAACTTAATAATGTTTTTTATAAAATTAAAGAAATATACGGGTTAAGCCTATAATTGTTACAAAATTAGCATATTCATCCCGGTGTTGTGCACTCCTTCCAGGATCGGTTTTTTGATCTTCTGGAAATCCGCCTGGTTATTTAAGAAGTCGAGGTTTGTGATATCGATGACAAGGAACTTTAACTCAGGCCGGGATTTAAAGAAACCGAAATATCCCGCCTGGATCTCCTTCAGGTACCGGGGACTGATATTCTGTTCATATGCCCTGCCTCTTTTTTTAATATTCTCCAGAAGCTTTTCCACGGGGACATGCAGGTACACATACAGGTCCGGACGCGGGATCTGCTGATTGATGATGCCGAACAGTTTTTCAAAAAGCCTCATTTCATCCGGCTTCAGGTTGTACTTACTGAAAATGAAAGATTTGGCCAGGTAATAGTCGCTGATCACCCCTTTCCGGAAAAGTTCCGGGTGTCCCATCTCCCTTTTGATCTGCTGGTAACGTTCTGACAGGAATGCAAGTTCCAGCTGGAACGCATACCGTTCGGGATCCTCGTAGAACCTGGCCAGGAACGGATTGTCACTGAACTGCTCCAGGACCAGCCTGCTGCCCGTTTCCTTTGCAAGCATTCCGGCGAGGGTGGTCTTCCCGGCCCCGATGTTCCCCTCTATAACCAGGTAGTCGTATTTCAATGATCAGGCAAATAAGATTCGGTTCCTTAAAATAAAAAAACCTGACGGATCTTGTTGGGATTCCGGCAGGTTTTTTACAATGATTTCGCTGGCATGTTATTCAAACTCCGGCGTGTAATCCATATTATAAAAGATAAAGGACCAAATGTCGGAGTATTCTTCGATCAGTTTTGCAGTGGGTTTTCCGGCACCATGTCCCGCGTCCGTATTGATGCGGACCATCACGGGATGATTCCCTTTGTATTTTTCCTGGAGGGTGGCGATGTACTTGAATGAATGGGCTGGTACCACCCGGTCGTCATGGTCCCCCGTGGTAACCAGCACAGCCGGGTATTCCTTGTCCTCTGAAATATTGTGCAGAGGAGAGTATCCGTACAGGTATTCAAATTGTTCCGGATCATCCGAGGAACCGTAGTCCACGGTCCAGTAGCGTCCGATGGTGAACTTATGGAAACGCAGCATATCCATCACCCCCACCATGGGAACAGCCACGGCAAACAGATCGGGCCGCTGGTTGATCACAGCCCCGATCAGCAAACCACCGTTCGACCCGCCGTAGATGGCAAGCCGGCTGTTCGATGTGTAATCGTTCGCGATCAGGTATTCGGCGGCAGCGATGAAGTCATCGAATACATTCTGTTTCCGCAGCAGGGTCCCTGCCTTATGCCACTCTTCTCCGTAAGTGCCGCCACCCCTGATGTTGGCTAGCGCAAAGACACCTCCCTGTTCAAGCCAGACAGCACGGGTGGTACTGAACGAGGGTGTATAGGTGATGTTGAATCCGCCGTAACCGTAAAGCAGGGTCGGATTGTTCCCGTCCAGTGTGAGCCCCTTTTTGTGTACAATGAACATGGGGACACGCGTACCGTCCTTACTCTCGTAAAACACCTGTTTGGTTTCATACCGATCTGCATCGAAGTCCACTTCGGTGGTGTAATAGCGCCCGGATTGATTGTTTTTAATGTCATATAA
>DSDZ01000072.1 GCA_011048475.1 Bacteroides sp.
CATCCGTTCATCTCACATTCCCGGACTGGATGCCGATACTTCCCTCATCAAAGGCTTCAGCTGGCTCCTGCCGGCGGGACTTGCGGGATTGTCTGTGGTCATCATCTATTCTGCGGTCTCCTCGTCGGCCGATACATACCTTTTTACAGCCGCCGCTTCGGTCACCCAGGATTTCCTGGAGAAGTCAGGCTGGATCAGAAACAGGGATAACCTTCGCAGGAGCTTCCGCTTCAGCCTGACGGTTCTGATGCTGTTGGGGATCACCATGGCCCTTGTGCTGCGCGACATCGTGGACACCACCTTTTTCTTCGTTTCGCTGACCATGTCGCTGGGATTCCTGGTCCTGGCCATCTGGATCTATCCCCGGCTTAACCGTCACAGTGTGAACATCTCCATTGTCGCCTGTCTGATCGGGGTGATCATACCCGCCATCTTTATCGGCATTTCGGAATCCCTGATCATTTATGCATGGGGGTTCTGTATTGCCGGGATGCTCATCGGGATCCCGATCCACTATCTCAAACCGGCCAGAAAATAGGTAATTCCGAAGGGGGTATAAACAAAATGGGAACAAACTTTTCTGTTTGTTCCCATTTCACTGTATGGTACCCTTAGCCACCAGACAGTGCCGAATTACAGTTATGATGGCCGGCCCCTCCTGCCTGATCCCTGGGGATCATTGACCCGGGGGCCCTGGCTCTCGGCCTCTGTTCCGTGAAACAAAGACCTGCAGCCGTCCGTTCACCCGGCCCTGAAGCCGGATTTCCGGGACCGGCTCCAAAAAGTCCCTGCAGCATGCAGGTCTTACGATCTGCAGGAAGCGAGGGTGAAAAAGCTTAGTGGAACCCTTGCGGATTCTTTTTGGCTCTTCAACTTTTCGGATCAAACTTTGTAAGATCGACCAAGAGAAGATCTTCAGCTTGAATAAACCACGAAACCCTGTTTCATGGTTTATGCCTGGCTCTGGATGAATCTCCGGTAAGAAGGAATCCCTTATACCGGCCGGTTCGCTACACCGGCTCCTTGCGGACCGGTTCACTACACCGGGCGAAACTTCGAGCGGCCCTTTATCTCTCACTCGGTAAAATCAAAAATAGACCTTCAGGTAAAGCAAGTCAAGTAGAATTGGATCATGTCTGTTCACAAACTGTTCACAATAGTTATTAACAAATTGTTAATAACTCAAATGTTACAGTTTCAGCATTTTCTTCACCGTAATCGTCTCCTCTCCCCGTTTCAGCTTCAGATAGTATATCCCGGTGGCCAGGTCGCTCACGTCCATATCGGCATGGGATACGAAATCTGCCTGAACCGAGCGTACAAGTTCCCCTGTGATGTTGTACAAACCAATCCGGTTCATGGCGGACGCCCCATCCTGGATGCGCACTTTTATCCGGTCCCCCGCCGGGTTCGGAAAGAATGTAAGGACCCCGGTGGCCAGTTCCGCTGAGAAGATCCCGGTGGCAGGAATGGTCTCGGCAATGTCGTCCCCAGGGGGTCCGTAGCCCACTCCTTCCTGGTAATCGATCAGGCTCAGTACGATCTTGTCTATCCTGAAGTTGTTTTCCCGGATATAGACCACGAATTCGTGCACCCCTGCGGAAGGAACTTCCACGTAGGCCTGACCCCCGATGGGATTGCACCACCAGATCCATTTCCAGATCCCGTCACCCTCTTCGCCGAAAGCCTCCTCAAAATTGATAAATGTACCCGACTCGGGGATCGTTACATCCAGCCCGGCATGATAGGAATCGGTTCCCCCCGGATTATCCGCCGATCGGCTTGCCCTGGCCCAGACGTAATGTGGTCCCGACTCTGTAAAATTGATCCTGTAGACCAGTATGGCAGATCCTGCCAGGGCATCCTGCGCCGAGGCAAAGGAGGCGTCGGTCACCGCCATCATCGCTCCTTCACCCGAATAGTCCAACGGTTCCTGGGTAAAGAGCCATTCGGTCATGCCATTGGCAACGTTCTCCGTATAATTTTCAGCCTCCATGACCACCAG
Source organism: Bacteroides sp. (assembly GCA_011048475.1). GTDB lineage: Bacteria > Bacteroidota > Bacteroidia > Bacteroidales. The sequence continues at coordinate 2,006 of DSDZ01000072.1, forward strand.
TCCGTCCAGGTTCTGTTCAAAATCGTAATCCTGGGCTCCCGATATCTGGAATATGGCAAAGAGCAGGGCCACCAGTCCGGCCTTCATCATCTGCCTGACATGCAGTGTGGGTTTTTGTCCCATGATGTTGGATTTGGCTTTGGTTCGACAAATAAATACACAATATTTATGATATTCGAGGGGTGAACCACGCTTAATCCCTGATAATTAACCGTTTCCCCATGCAGGTCCCTCCGGGATCCCGGATGACCAGGATAAACATTCCGCCTGAGGCGGAATACTCCTGTCCGGCCCGGCCGTTCCAGAAAATCCTGTTCAGGGCATTGGGGATCACCGCATGCCGGCGGCACGACACAAGCCTTCCGTTCATATCCCGGATCTCCAGGATGACATGGTTCCGCTCGCCGCTGAAGAACTCCGCACAGATGTACTCCCTGAAAGGATTGGGATAAACCTTCATTTCCGGTACCCGCTGGAGGTCCTGGATCCCAACCCCGGGTGAGAGGGTGGGGATGCGGTTGGCAGAGTACAGCTGCCCGACCTCCTCCGCGGAAAGCGGGTGCCGGCAGATGACAAATTCTGCCAGCTCTCCCCGGTAGGGTGTATTTTCGTCTGAATTTCCCCCGTAGTACTGCGGGTACATGTGATCCGAGTTGCCCACGAGCAGCGGCATATCCTGACGGATGCCTCCCGTGTTGTCGGGAACAACCGCACTCACGCTGCTGTTCCTGTACAGGTACAACCTTCCCTTGTAGACATCGCGTACCACTGCCACATGGACCCATTCTCCGGTCACAAATCCCGAGGTGGAGCTGCCCACCACCGACTTGGTATCGTTGTCGTCCACCGAAAACCTGAAACTGCCGTCCCTCATCTCCAATCCGAACCATTTACCGTTCCTTTCCGTCCCTTCGGTGGCGTTGAAGCTTCCCTTGTGAAAGAGATAAATGCTGGAATCGGAGACCGGGGAGGACCGCATCCAGAATGCGATGGAAAACGGGTTTTCATCAAAGGAGATGCTCAGGTTATCAGGCACCTCAATATGTCCCGTGGGCCCCGAGTTGCTCAGATCGACGGCCCTGTCAAAGGGACCGTCGCTGCGAAGCAGCCGCGGGACATTCTTCAGGGTTCCGTGGTTGTGATTTCCCGATGAATCATATACGATGTTCCCTTCAGGTTCCAGGAACGGCCAGTACAGCACAAGCTCCGGCTCCACTGCTTCCAGCGTGGTGAATCTCCAGACCTGTCCCGGGGTGATCCCGTTCGCGTTGCAGGCATCGACCCTCCAGTAGTAATCCGTTCCGAATTCCAGCGCACCTGTCAGAAAATCAAGGGCAGTCGTGGCGGAGTCCACCAGTTCCGGGGCGTCTTCGGTGGTTCCCAGGTACACGTTGCATGTGAGGGTGTAATCTCCCCTCTCCCATTGCAGCCGGACACCAGTTACCGGGACCTCAGTCTGCTGGTGGGACGGGGCAACCATGATGACCGGAGCAGGTTTTGCGCCGGCGGCGAAGGTGGTGGTCCCGCTGGTATATGCCCAGGCGGAGGTGTCGGCGTCAGTGAAAGAACGGATCCGGTAAAAATAGGTGGTCAGCGGATCAACATTTTCATCGGTAAAATTCTCCGAACCGGCAGGCAGGGTCGCCAGCGCTAAAAATTGAAGACTGTCGGCGGACCTTTCCAGATGAAAACCTGCCTCCCCCCCGCTTAGATCGTACCAGTCAAGTTCGATCCTGTATTCAGATACTGCTTCGGCACCGACAAAGCCCGGTCTGGAGATCCCCTGGGGGATCCGGGGCAGCGCGTTGATATAATCCTCCAGGTTCGTGTATCCGTTCCCGTTCAGGTCCCCGTTCCTGTCGGTTCCATCCTCCGGGTTCAGTCCCGCCGCTATTTCATAGTTATCCGGCATGCCGTCATGGTCCACGTCCGCCGGAGCAGGTAGGGAATGAAGCACGGGGAATCCCCCCGCATCCCCCTGCCGCATGAGGACCGCGCCGGCGCTGTCCAGCACATTCCTGATGGCCCTGTTGTCCGCATCATCCCTGGCAGGGAAGGAGGCCCCCGCATGGGAGATGACCTCCCTGTAGGCGTCTTCGGCCGACTGCTCCGGGATGGGATTGGGGACCGGAAATGGTTCGTCGTATCTGACCGGGAGACCTCCGTTCAGCGGATCCACTCCGCCGTTCCAGTTATCCCCGCTGATCCCGGGAAAACCGGCCACGAAATTTCCGGTAATATACATCCTCTTGGTGGGTTCCGCCTGCACGATCCTGTCGAGCACCCCGCTTCCCGTGGAAGGCCCCGCCTTATAGTAATTGTTCACCAAATTGACCCGACCCGTCGGACTGGTGTAGGCGGAGTTGTATCCCCAGTTATAGATCACGTTGTTCCTTGAATCGGTGACGTCCTCGTCATAGGTGTATGCATACTTGGGGTTCCGTGTATTGTTCGAATGGATCAGGTTATGGTGGTAGGTGGTATACCCTCCCCACAATCCGCCCATGGAATGGCCCCGGAAATTCAGCCCTTCACCGATCATGCACCACTGAACGGTAAGGTTGGTGTTGCCGTAGGCGGAGAAACATTCATCCACTCCCCAGCTCAGGCTGCAGTGGTCCAGGATGATATCATGCTGGTCGTTGATGTCGAGCGCATCGGAACCAAGTCCGTACCTGTCCCCCAGCCTGAACCGCATATACCTGATGATGATGTTGTTCCCGTTAATCTTTGTGGGATAATCCCTCACACAGATCCCGTCGCCCGGGGCGGTTTGTCCGGCGATGGTCAGGTTGTTTCCCAGGATCACCAGTTCCGACTTCAGTTGGATATCCCCCGAAACCCTGAACACGATCGTCCTGTCTGACTGGCTGACCGCATCACGGAGCGACCCTGGTCCCGAATCCTGCAGGCTGGTCACTTCGTACACCGCTCCCCCGCGCCCGCCGGATGTAAATTTCCCGTACCCTTCGGCACCGGGGAAAGCCGGGATCTGTGAGAAAAGTTCGGTTGCCGGGGACGCAATGACCAGGGCAGTGCACAGCACCTGCCTCAGGAATGTTTGAAAGGTCTCTGTCATAATGATCTGCATGATGCGGGGGATTGGTTATTGTTTTCACAAGAGGTGTTCCTGCTCCATGTTTCACCCATAAAGATATCTTTTGATGGCCAGAAATGGAAATTCCGGCCGGTGGCCGGGTGATGCTTTTATTCAGGGAAAATTGTAAATTTACTCAACCAACATTAAATTTCCATGAACCATTTAAAGAAGATGCTCCTCCTGTTTCTGGCACTCCTGCCCTCAGCAGGCGTTCTCGTCAGCGGCCAGCCGGTCCTTGACCTGGTTTTTCAGGGGATGCTGAATGATGCCAACGGGAATCCCATCAGC
>DSDZ01000366.1 GCA_011048475.1 Bacteroides sp.
CCACCACCCTTCCCGCATCGATGGTATCCTGAACATAGCGGACGATCACCCGGCCGCCGGTGGATTCCATCAGGCGGTCGCGAAACTCCAGGGTTTCTTCAAAATTATGCCCCGTGTCGATGTGCAGGCAGGGAAAGGGGACCACCTGCGGCCAGAAGGCTTTCCTTGCCAGGTGGTACATCACGATGGAGTCCTTCCCCCCCGAAAAGAGCAGGGTGGGTCTTTCAAACTGCGCACCCACCTCGCGGATCACATAGATGGCCTCGGCCTCCAGCTCCCGCAGGTGGGTGATTTTATAATTGCTCATGCGGCCAACGTTTTAAGCGGCTTCTCAAACCGGTGGCAAATATAATGAAAAAAAAGACTGCCCCTTCCGGGGCAGCCTTTTGGATTTCATGACACCAGCCTGTTAATTGGGACTGGGATTGTCACTGTTGGGGGTGACATCCCAGAACAACCGGGTGCGGATGTCATCGCCGCCGATGGCCGTGGCAGCAGCACTATAATTCGCATTGTTCAGGTCCTTCTCGTTGAACGGATAGGGCCAGCGCAGCGGGATGTCCGCCTGGGTCATATCCTCGGGCGGATCCATCACGGGCCAGTCAAGCATCCGCCAGCTGGCGTAGCCTTCGTTGCCGCGGTTGTACAGCGCGATCCACTTCTGCGTTCCGATCAGCTCTTTCCAGCGGGCCTGGTCGTATTGTACATCGGCCAGCGCCAGATAGGGAGCAGCATCTGCCGCATCATTCCCCCAGGCGACAATGCTGGCGGTAACCGCCGCTTCGTAGTGTTCCACAGCGGTCATGGGTGTGGTGAAGCCCCTGGCAGCCGCTTCGGCCAGCAGGAACTGCACTTCCACGTAATCACTGAGAACAGATGGGTAATTGGCCGCGAACATTCCGTCACCGAAATGGCTGATGGAGTTGTATGGCACCGCTGCCGCCAATCCGTACTCCAGTCCCACATAGGCAAACTTCCCGGACCCGTCGGCCGAAGTGTCGATCTGGCTGAAATATTCATCCATGCGCGGATCGAACAACTCCTCCATCCTGGAAATGATGGTGAGCGACGGCGCATAATCAAACCGGTTGTCCACAATGAATGCATCGTAAATGGGATTCACATGAGGGGTAACCCCCGGGTAGACCAGCTGCCAGATGTCTCCCTCCTCGAAGACACCGGCATTCAGGGCATCGGCCAGGGCGGTCCGGGCGGTGGAGGCATCTACATCTGCGAACCGCATGCCCATCCTGAGCAACAGGGAGGCGGCCGCCTTTTTCCACATGGCCACATCGCCTTCGAAGATGATATCCTCGTCACCCCAGCTACCGGCACCTGCACCGGCGTTCAGGGTGGCAATGTCATCCCTCAGCCGGTCCATCATATCACGGTAGATGGTCTCTGCATCATCATAGGCAGGGGTTTTATCCTCCGTGCCCTGAAGGGCTTCTGAATAGGGAATATCACCCATGTAATCCACCAGGGACTGCAGCATGAACACCTCCATGATGTCCACGATGGCCAGTTTGTTGTCCCGGTTGAGGTTGTATTCCGCACTCCCGCTGATGGGACTGACAAGATTGCGGACCTCCTGGTAATCACGCAGGGGCAGATAGATCCAGGACCAATACGTATCGGGTATGGACCTGTCCTCGAAATTATACCGGCTCTCATCGGTGTAGTTCACCTGTGAGGCATACTGTGCCAGGAAACGGCTGATATTGATGTTCATGCTGATGGCATCATACGTCTGCATGAATTCCTGGGTGGCATTGCTGAACAGGGTAGTGGCCGGAACTTCCGACGCTGCTTTTGGATTCACGTTATCCGGAAGCTCGCATGCGGTGACCAGTGCTCCAAGCACCAGTACCACTAAATATATCTTTTTCATTTTCATCATCATTCAAAAATTAATAATGGTTAGAAACTGAGCTTCACATTCACGCCGAGCGTCCTGACCGTCGGGTATGCAGAGTTTTCGATACCCTGCTGGTTCCCGGCGGTGAAGGCAAATTCCGGATCGAACGTCGGAGTGTTTTTGTGGATGATCCACAGGTTCCTTCCCACCAGGGAAAGATCCACCCCGCGGATGAAGGTGTCACCCAGAATGGAAGCGGGCAGTGAATAGGTGAGAGAAACTTCCCGCAGTTTCACATAGGAAGCATCAAAGACATAACGGGCGTCCGGAGACCATCCATAGTACCAGTATCCTCCCCACTGGTTTGCGTAGAGGTAGGATTCGTTCGGGCTGCCGTCTTCATACACGGCATCCTCGAAGATCATCCCGCCGCCTTCAGAAACCGGGTCACGCTTGGGATTCCCCTTGGGGTTCAGGCCGGCTGTCTCTTCATACACACCGGTTGCCTGCCCATAACGGACACTGTGGGAATAAATGTCCCCGCCCTTCTGGATATCGATGAGTGCATAGAGGGACACTCCCTTGAAGGTGAAACGGTTCCCTACACCCATGTTCCAGTCGGGCTGGATGTTTCCGAGGATCGCCAGCGGATCGTCGCCCACATACAGCCGGCCCGGCCTTGAGGTTTCGGGACCCCATACCGTAATTTTTCCGTCGGTGTAAACGTAATCGGTCCCCTTCATGGTGCCATAGGGCTCCCCTTCGGCTGCCGAGATGCTGATGCTCCACTGGGACCAGATCTGCAGGTTGGTGACCCCTTCTGCAAGGGAGATCACGGTGTTGCGGTTGGCGAACCAGTTCAGGTTCATATCCCAGGTGAAGTTGTTCGACCTGACCGGGGTCAGGTACAGGGCGGCTTCGATCCCCTTGTTCTCCATTTCACCCCCGTTCACATACATCCGGCTGTAACCGGTAGCCCTGGAAACGGGCACATCGAAGATCTGGTCGAATGAATTGGTCTTGTATAGTGCCAGGTCCAGTCCGACCCTTCTCTGGAAGAAGTAAGCCTCTAACCCAACCTCAATGCTGTTCGTGCGCTCGGGCTTCAGGTCAGGGTTCTGCAGGGTGCCGGGTACCGAAAAGAGGGACAGGTTCCCCCAGTTGGTCCCCTGGTCATATGTTGTGAATACCCTGTAGTAATCCGTGGCGGCACCCACCTGGGCATAATTGGCCCTGAGTTTCAGGTAATCCATCCAGGTCAGGTCCTGCAGACCTCCCATCTCGTGGAGCAGCAGGCTGGCCGCAACAGAGGGATAGAAATAGACATTATTGCCTTCGGGAAGCGTAGAGTTCTGGTCTACCCTGGCGGTTCCTTCAATGTATGCAAACCCGCCATAACCGACAGAGAGGTTCCCATAGAGGCTCTGCTGGGCGGCGATGCCGAGGAATTCCGTCACATCCATGGGGGATACTGAATTACGTACCGTGTACAGCTCGGGCACGACCAGTCCGCCTACTGTTGAACCGGTGATCCTCGTCTCCTTCGAACTCCTGTACTCAGCACCCACCAGTCCGTTCAGGGAAACTTCGCCCACATCCTTGTTGAACTTCAGCATCAGGTTGTTGATGTTGCGGAGGAGTGTCCGGTTCACCGTGGTGAAATCAGAAGTTTCCACGCTCCCGATGGCCGTCCGTTCGTTCTGCACATCATGGTAAGTGTCTACCGATGTCCTGAAGGTCAGGGTCAGCCAGTCGGTGAATGTATAGTCCAGCGACATGTAACCGATGAGCCTGTCACGGAAATCATCCTCGTAATTTTTGTACCTGGTCCAGTAAGGATTGTCAAAATAGGCCGGGCGCAGGTCATCGTAATAGGAGTAGTTCCATGTCCTGTGCAGGCCGGTTGGGGATTCGTACTCCTTCAGCTCTTCCATGCCCACGTTGGTCTCAAACCACTGGGCAAAGGACTGCATGGGGTTGAATGCGCTGTACCCTGTCCCGTAACGGCCGAGTCCGTCCTGGTGGTTATAGGTGACGTTGGAGCTCACCGTGAGTTTCTTGGTGAAATTGTAGCTCCCGTTAAAGGAGACCGTATGCTTCTTCAGCTCGCTGTTGGGCATGATCCCCTTCTCGTCGAAATTGGTGTAGGAGAGCCGGAACCTGCCGTCCCTGTTGGCTCCGTCAAAAGCCACGCTGTTCACCCACCTTGTGCTGGTTTCGAAGAACGACTGGTAGCGGTCGTCTTCCGCCGGGGGCATCCAGGGAGCCTTCTCAGCATAATTGTCCGCGGCCGGATCGAGCGCCCACCAGTGGATCGCCATGAGGTCCGGATCGAATTTATGTCCGAAGGAGGCATCGTCGTATGTTGGAACGATCCAATCCAGGGTTCCGTCCCCGTCCAGGTCGGCTTCCTCCCAGTAGTCCGCATAACCCGCACCGTATTCATACTGGTGCCTTGGCATGGTGGCCGGGTCTGCTTTCCCCAGCATGAAATTGGAGCTGACGCTCACCCCGATGCCTTTCCTGCCGGACCCTTTCTTGGTGGTCACCAGGATCACGCCGTTGGCTGCACGCGATCCGTACAGCGCCGAAGCGGCAGCGCCCTTCAGCACCGAAATGGATTCGATGTCGTTGGGGCTCAGGTCCTGGGCAATGTTCCCGTAGTCATAACCGCCCCATCCATCTTCGTTGTTCTGGTAGTTGCTGTTGGCGATCTCCACCCCGTCGATCACAAAAAGGGGCTGGTTGTTTCCAGTAATGGAAGTGCTTCCCCGGATGATCATGTTGGCGGATCCGCCCATCGTGTTGGGCTGTTTGATCTGCACCCCGGCGATCTTCCCGGAAAGCGAGGAGGCGAAGTTGGACTCCACCGAATTGCTTACCTCGTCACCGCTTACTTCCTGGACGGCGTATCCCAGCGATTTTGCCTCGCGTGAAACACCCAGGGCGGTCACCACCACTTCATCCAGTGCCAGGGTGGTTGGCTCCAGGACCACATCCACACGGGTCCTTCCGTCCAGCGGAACCTGCTGGGTGAGCATCCCCACGAAACTGAACATCAGTGTGGCTGACCCGTCGGGTACGGTGATCGAATAGTTCCCTTCAAAATCTGTGACTGCACCAATTGTCGTACCTTGTACCACAACCGACACACCGGGCAGTGCCGCACCATCCTCGGCGCTGGTCACTGTACCCGAAACTTGTACTCCCTGCGCCTGCAGAAGACTGAATCCCGCAAACAACAGAAGAGTCAATACGAAAACAAATCTTTTCATAGATTAAAGTTTTAGGTTTAATAAGCAATTAGCAATTGACTCTATTGGGCCAAATCTATGAAAAAAAAATCAAACACAAAACAATGGGCATATCAATATTGACGGGGCACACAGGAGTGCAACCTTTCACCGGTTTCGACCCGGGCCTGATCGCCCACCGGAAAACGAGTGTATTATTGATCACAATACATTTACTTTCAGTTATTTAAAATCATGTAAGAG
>DSDZ01000011.1 GCA_011048475.1 Bacteroides sp.
CCTTCCTCACCGTTCCGAACGTGTCGGCTGTAAGAACATGCACCTCCAGGTCCGCGCTTAGCCTAAAAAGCTGGTCCGCCACCCCGTCAATCAAATGGCCATCCACTGCAAGTGTACCGTTGAAATCAAGCACCAGGTGCTCCGCGTGAATTGTTTTATATCCGGGAATTTCGATCTCGATCATGTATAAAAATTATCCGCACGAATTTAGTAAAGATCGTGAAAGATATCCTGAAAAGTCGGAAGTCTATATCGCAATTGATTCATATGCAGGAAAAAGCTATCTTGCATGTAGCTAATCCTACTATTCATGCCTGACAGCCCCGGCAAATTATCCCGATTATGGCAGGAGTTCAAAAGGCGGAAAGTCTTCAAGGTGATCGCCGTGTATGCTGCCACCGCATTTATCCTTCTCGAGGTGGTGGATATTGTTACACCTGCACTTTTATTGCCATCCTGGACGGTCACCCTGGTGATCGTCCTGTTATCGGTCGGATTCCCGATCGCCATCATCCTCTCCTGGATCTTTGACGTTACTCCTGAAGGAATCGTGAAGACCGATCCGATGGACATGCCGGCAGACCGGGAAGCGGTTCCGGGTGATGGATATGAAGACGTTAGCACATCCGGCCGGAAATCCGGAGATGATTCGGGAAGCGGAGCGATCCGGAAAAGGAAACTGCTCAGTGTGAGCAATGTCATGATTGCAGTTCTGTTTGTGGCGGTATGTATCCTGATATACCCGAAAATCTTTAAAGCCGATCGGTTTAAAGAGCTCAGGGATGAATCGGGCATGATCACCCTGGCGGTCCTTCCCTTCGATAACCTGACCGGGGATTCAGCCCTGTATTTCTGGCAGAACGGGATCTCGGAATACCTGATCAACCGTTTGGGCAGTTCCGAAGAACTTGCCGTTTCAAGCTCCCAGGTGGTCAATGATGTGCTTGCGGGCACGAGAGAAGTTAACACAGCTGCACTGGCCCCTGAGATCGCCAGGAAAACAGCTAGCAAGATCAATGCTTCCACCTATGTCACCGGGAATTTTATCGGCTCCGGGAATGATTACAGCATCATGCTGAACCTGGTGAATACCGAAAGCGGGGAACTGATCTGGAGCACCAGGGTGGACGGGGACCTGAAGGGCGATTACCGGGCCGTGCTGAACCTGCTTTCGGATACGGTCAGGAATTATCTTGAAATCAAGGCGCTTGAAAAGAGGGTGGAGACCGATCTCTCCAGAGCCTTCCCCAATTCAGCAGAAGCCTACAGGCATTACATCGACGGGCTGAATGCCATTGTGGCCGGTGATTACTCCTCGGCCATTGAGTCCCTGGAAATGGCCTATGAAACAGATACCACATTTACATTTGCGGCTTTTTACCTGGCTTATGCCCACAGTTTCAGTCAACAGTTCGATGAAAATCTGCTGCACTGGACCGGACGGGCCCATGAACTGAGGAACAACCTCCCCCCGGCTTACCGTCCCTGGATCGAGCTCTGGTATGCCTGTTACATTACCAAAGATGTAGGCGACATCCGCAGGTACCTCGACATGATGTATGAGGCGGCCCTCCACAGCCGGTTCCTGTGGTTTGACCTTGCGGTAACCTCTACCAATTTCATGGATGATTATACAAAAGCTCTTATTGCTTTTGAAAAACTGGAAGAACTGAACCGGCAGTGGGAGGATGACTGGAGGTATGACAGGTTTTACCAGGAATACGCCTGGACATTGCTGATGGCTGACCGGCCCGGTGAGGTGGACCGTATCGTGGATATCGGGCTGAAGATCAATTCGCAGGACGGATGGCTTGTACTGGCCAGGGGAGCTGCCCGCATCATGATGAACGATTCGGCCGCTGTTCGTCGAATCAAGGAAGAACTAAGGAACCTGGCTGAATATTATGGCGCAACCGAAGCAGACAACGAGCACTATACGGGCCAGATGCACTGCTGGGCCAAAGACACCATCGGTGCGGTTGATTATTTCAGGAGGGCTTATGAAATGGGAAGGTTCAACAGTCTCTATATGCTGATCCGTTGTCAGTTGCAGATTAACATGAATATTGATGAATGCTTCAGCTTGTCCGAATACTATATTGAACAGAGGCCCGAGTCCTGGAACGGTCCCTATTTAAAAGGGCTTTCCCTGCATAAGCTGGGCAGGTACAGGGAAGCGCTGGACCTTTTCCGGGAAGTGGAGGAGCGTGCCCTGGGGTATCATAAGTGGCTCCAGCGTGATATCAGGGAGGCCGAGCGGGCACTGGCCGGTCAGGCCAGCTGATCAAGGATTCACTCGATCACCATCATTTTCATGCCCGCCGAGTATGTCCCTGATCGGATCCTGTAATAATAGAGCCCGGGGGGCAGGCCGGTTGCATCGAAACTGACGGTGTGCTTCCCGGCAGGCAGGTATTCGTTCACAGGGGTGGCGATCAGCTTCCCTTCCATGGTATAGACGTTCAATAACACTTTCCCGTCCAGCCGCGAGTTCCATTGTATGACCGTGGAACCGGTTACGGGATTGGGATAATTCTGTTCCAGTTCAAGTTTTCCCGGGAATACCTGTGGTACAGGCTCCATACCCGTCACCCGCTCATAAAGGGGCCTGATCCCCCAGGACCTCAGGGTACCCGTATTATCCTCCATGGCATCATAGATGCTCAGGATCCAGTCTCCCGAAGGATCGGTCCCGTGAAAGACCGACAAATCCCCGTAAGGACAGTATTCCCCGGAATAGGGTGCCACGCCCCTGGCGATGTCTGTCATACCCTTGTCCGAAAGGCTGGTCCAGAGCATGTCCTCCCCCCCGTTCGGAAGGCGGCAGACCAGGGTATCCCTGATCCCTTCATGTTCCAGGAAGATCTCCAGATCACCGACGGATGGATGCAGGATGGTGTCCATGAATACCTGAATGTCCGTGACACTATACCCGTCCCCGAAATCCGGGGTGATGGTATCCCGCGTGGTCATCAGGTCCTGGATGGCCAGTTCACTGCCGGAATTCCTGAAAACGCCGTATTCAAATTTGAATCCGCCGTCTGAGGTGGTCAGGATGGTTCCTCCTTCACCCACCGTGCATCCATGATAGAGATCCGAAAAATATACCCCGCACAGGAAATTGGCAGCCACCCCCGTGTTCTGTTTGAACCAGCTGCGGCCGCCGTTCACCGTGCGGAGGATCGTCCCCCGGTCCCCGGCGATCCATCCGTTATCCCGGTCTGCGAAGAACACATCATTCAGGATCTCGTCTACCCCGCTTTCTATCTCCGTCCAGCTGTCCCCCCCGTCCTCCGTGAGCAGGATGCTTCCGTCAATACCTGCCACGCAGCCGTGATTTTCATCCGTAAAGTAAACCGATGCAAAACGGTATCCACGGCTAATCCCCGGGCTTAACCGCTGCCAGTCAGCTCCGCCGTTGGTGGTTCGCATGATGGTGGAATCCAACCCGACAGAAAATCCCAGGTTTGTATCAATGAAGTACACATCGTGCAGGGGATTTATATCCGGATTCGTCTGCTTTCCCCAGTTCATACCCCCGTCGGAGGTATGAATGATATCCGCATACATGCTGACTGCCCAGCCGTGGGTCTCATTGATGAAATGTACCGCGTTCAGATCGGACATCAACCCGCTCTCCTGTGGTTCCCAGTGGCTACCCCCATTACCCGTATGAAGGATCACCCCGTCATCCCCAACGGCCCAGCCGGTGGTCACATTCACGAAACAGACAGCCCGGAGCGGGGTGTCGTTCCTGAACGTTTCTACCCATGTGACCCCACCATCGGTGGTCCTGAGGATGATCCCCTGGTTCGGAACTCCATAGAACTTTTCCCTTCCCACAGCGCAACCCTTCTGATCATTCATGAATGCGACGGAGTTCAGCCAGTATTGGGGACCCGTGGTTTGCAGTTCGAAATCCGATCCGACCCCTTCGTTTTTCAGTAAGGTTCCATAATGCCCCGCTGCCCAGACCTCATCATATCCGAGACCGTGAAAGGTGATGTCATAGAGGGTGGTTGAGGTGCCGGTACTCCTGGGTTCCCAGGTTGCCCCGTAATCGCTGGTTTCCAGGATCATGCCCTGGTCGCCTGCCGCATAGGCACCATTGAGCCCCACATTGACAAGACCGTAAAGGTTATAGCCTGTCTCCTCATGCTCCGGTTCCCAGTTCACACCTTTATCCGCGGTTTTCCATATGCTCCCCTGCTGCCCGCAAACCCTGATATTTTCGAATGTACCCACATGAACCGCGTACAGGTCCCATGGGGTTGTGATCCCCCTGTAGCTCCAGGATACTCCCAGGTCGGACGTGTAGATCACCAGGCCTTCCGGTCCGACTGCCCAGGCCTCGGTGCATTCGATATTGTGCAGGTCATTCAGGTCTGGCTGGTACAGCAGGTTCTGCCTTGTCCAGCTTTCTCCGAAATCGGAGGAACGGAGCACCACGCCCCCTTTTCCGGCTGCCCAGGGACAGCCGTTGATGTCCGAGGTGATGGCGTTCAGATCTTCCATGGTACCGGATGACAGTTTCTTTATCTCAAAACTATCGTCATCCTCGTGGTACATCACCCAGAGGAGCAGGCCGTTGTCACCGGCAATGAAAGCCATCAGGTCGTCGTGCATGACCACTTCGTTGAGGTTTTCCCTGGTCCCGAGATCGACGATCTGCCAGGTGGCGCCTCCGTCCCGGGTGTGGATGGCGGTACCCTGTTCACCCACGGCCATTCCGTAATCCCTTAGAAAACTGATGCTGTGCAGGGGATTCCCCTGTGGAAGGGGGTTGCTCCAGGTCCACCCGGTCTGGGCGTTCAATACAAGAACCTGCAGGATCAAAGATAAAGTAATGACCAGTCTTGAAAGCATTTGTTTCCCTTTTGGTTAAGAATTAGAGGGAATTTACGGCGATTCAAGGACATTTTCAATACCACATCCGATGAAATCATGTTCGTTTTTTTGTAAATTTGAATAGCATCTGATAAACCCTTCATATTTTCCATCAGAATGCGCCCTGCATTCACCATATTGCCTTTCCTGATCCTGGTCTTATCATCCGGAGTGGATGCGCAGTGGGCGGTCAAACACCTGGATGAAGACGCCTATACAGAAGCAACCACCATCTGTTTCAGGAACGATTCCGTAGGGCTGATGATGGGTGACAATGCCACCATCCTGAAGAGCGTGGACGGGGGGGAAACCTGGGATGATGTGAATATTGAAGTTCAGTTGCCCATCAGGGACTTTCAGTTTATCGGGGACACGGTTGTCTATGCTGTCGGAGGTCAGACGCTGATCAGGTCTGCAGATGAC
>DSDZ01000293.1 GCA_011048475.1 Bacteroides sp.
CCACAAGGAAGTTCTGAAAGAACCGGCTGATGCGCCTTTCAGCAAGAAGCCCCATGTACCCGAGCCACTCTTCGTCGATCCAGACGGGAAGAATGTACAGGTGGAACTCCTTCTCCCGGAAGACAACCTTCCCGGCGCGCACGATATCCTCCAGCCTGCTGCTTTTCTCCAGCATGTTATATTCCTTCATGGCCTCCCCGACGGGGGACAGGTCCTCGTGTGAGATCAGGTCCGTTCCCGGTGCCTGGAAGAATGCATGATCAATGTTCAGGAAGGAAAAGTCATAGAATTCTGTTACAAATTTGGTGATCCTTTTCCCGAACTGTTCCAGGCCGGTGATCCGTCCGGATGCAATGTCGTTCTTGACGGGGTCGAATGCGGAGGAGAGGTTGAAAGGGATGTAGCTGACCAGGTACAGGAATGAGCCTGAAACGGATACCAGGACCATGTAGGCCAGCAGGATGATCACCAGGGGGAAGTACCGGCCGGGGAAGAGGCGGTTCACAAACATGACCAGGGGGATGGCGATTGCGGTCATGGTGGTCAGGAAGAAGATCAGCAGGATGATCCGCTGGGTTTTATAGACTGTGCTGTAGGATTTACGGCGCGCCATGCTGCAAATTTAGCAAAAAACAGCGTGGACGCATTCCCCCGGTGAAAAACCCTGGCAGGTGACCTGATTCACGGACTGACCACGAGGTCCGCCGAAACCAGGATCCCGGTAATGAGCAACATGTTGGAGATCCTGCCCACCCCGATGTCATACTGGATCCCGAAATGGTCCACGCAGGTTCCGCTGAGGATGATCCTGCTTCCTTTCTCCTCCAGTTCCGAAAGCGACCTGCATACAGGCGACTGCTTCATGGCAAGCCTGACCCCCGTATTATACAGCAGCACGTGCGTGGGCAGCTCCTCCTGGAAATTCAGGCTTTCCACAAAAGATTCCATCAGTCCTGTCCCCAGGTCGGGATCCCCCGATCCCATCATGTCGCTCCGAAGGCATACCACATAGCTCATGGTTGATACGATTGCAGTGATTGATCATCCAAATGTACAGAATTCTTCCCCACAAAGTCAATGGCTGGTGTTATCGCTGAAAAGCGGGGGCCTTTTTTTGTGGAACCCGGTGGCTTCCTGGTAGGCGGAGGCCGCGGCGAGGACAGTCCCCTCGTCGAACAAATTCCCCAGAAAGCTGATGCTTGCAGGCGAACCGTTGTCTTTGAACCCGTTGGGGACCACCACCACCGGGTGGCCGGTCAGGTTGGTGGCCAGCAGCTGGGAACTCCCGTGGAAGGAGGGGGCGACCACCACGTCAAATTCCCTGATCCTTTTATTGAATTCCTGCACCAGGTCATGCCGGATGCGGTTCGCCTGGATATATTCCACCGCCGGGATGAACCTGGCCGTGCGGAAGATATTGGGCCATGCATACCGGTGCTGCCGCACCAGCAGCGTATCCCGGTTCGAACGGGTCAGCTCGTCGAAGGCGGCGGCGGCCTCCGCCTCCAGGATCAGGGAGAGCGCGTCCACCGGGATCCCCTTGGGGATTAGCTCCACCGGCTGGAGTACAGCCCCCAGTTCCCTGAGCTTACGGAGGGTTTTCTGATCGAATTCCTTTTCCTCGTAATCACCCTCGAATGCACTTTTCAGGTACCCGATCTTCAGTTCTGAAAGGTCCACCTTCCCCGGATAGATGTATCCCGCTTCGATCAGGGCCGGATCGTCCGGATCCGGTCCCCTGAGATAATCAAACACGATGGCACAGTCCGACGCACTCCGGCAGATGGGCCCCACCTTGTCCATGCTCCAGCTCAGTGCCATGGCCCCGGACCGGGTCACCCTTCCGAAAGTGGGCCGCAGTCCGGTGGTGCCGCAGCGGGTGGAGGGAGAGACAATGGACCCCCAGGTCTCCGTCCCGATGGCAAACGGCAGCAGTCCCGCCGCCGTGGCCGAGGCTGAACCGGCCGAGGAACCACTGGAGCCCTCCTCCAGGTTCCATGGATTCCGGGTGGTGTCGGCAAACCACACATCGCCCATGGCAAGGGCCCCCAGGGTGGTCTTGGCCACCAGGATGGCCCCCGCCTCCTCCATTTTCTTGATCACACCTGCTTTTTCATCCAGCAACTGGTCCTTGTAAGCACCCGCCCCCCAGGTGGTGGGGTAGCCCGGAAAGGAGAACAGGTCCTTGGCCCCGTAGGGAATACCGTGCAGGATTCCCCGGTCACTTCCCTGTGCCAGTTCCTGGTCCAGTTTCTCTGCCTGCCGGATGGCATATTCTTCCGTCAGGGTGATCACGCAGTGAAGCTGCGGATCGTGTTCCTTCAGACGCCTCAGGAAAAATTCGGTGAGGGCCAGGCAGGAGATCTCCCCTGACCGGATCAGGGAGGCCAGTTCGGGGATGGACATGAATGCCAGGTCCGCTTCCCTGGCAGGCCTGGAGATCCCTTCGGGAATTTCCCAGTTGTTCCGCTCTGTGGGGGACGGGGGGACGAAATTCTGAGGCAGGGGATTGAACCGCAGGGACGGTGGTGTGGAGTTGGATAGTTCATAGGCCCGGATCTGCCGGTATGCGTGGATGAAATCCGCCATTCCGGAATCGATCATGACCATCTCAATGGAATCGAATTCCAGGGCCATGGGATTCATGGCGTAATAGGAGGAATCGATCTCCACAGCCACATGAGATCCGGCTGATTCTTCGGTATTATTGTCGCAGCGGACGAAGAAGATGCCTGCTGAAATGAACAGGAACAGAAGGGTGACCTTCAAAGCGGGGTGACCGGTTTTGCACATGGCTGATAGCTTTATTGTTAACAAGTTGAAAGATACAAAAAATGAACACACTGAAAGATTTCATAGTTTTGAAAAGCGGGCCTGCTTCCGGACAGGACGCTGATTTTGTACAAGACCCTGTTTCTAAGCATGTTAAACCTTATCTGATAACCATATCCTGTATGACATGAAAAAGATTGCATTATTTCTGCTGCCGGGGATCATGGCCTTCACCGGATGTGCGGGCACCCGCAATATCCATTTCAATTCACAGGTCCCCGCAATGTACAACATCCCACACCATATCAGGACACTGGCCATTATCGACAGGTCGATCCCAGAAGATGCGGACGCGAACCTGCTGGAAGGGGTCCTCACCGGAGAGGGTGTCAGCCAGGACAAACTGGCCACCCAGATCGTGATCGACGGTCTGAACCAGAGCCTGCAGAATTCAAGCCGGTACCAGGTGATCCGCACCACGGAAAAAATGAAGGGTTCCGGCGCGGGCAGCACATTCCCGGAACCGCTTGACTGGGACACGGTCGCGGAACTCTGCGAAAAGTATGAAGCGGATGCACTGGTTTCCCTGGAGACCTATGATTCGGATTTCATCGTGACCCACGGGGCGAAGACAGGCGGGGAAGGAGGGATCCGGATATCCGCCCAGGGGGTGGCAACGGTGAACTGCGGATTCCGGCTGTATGATTACCGCAACAGGGACATCACGGACCAATACCATTTTTCCCACAAGGAGTTCTGGGAGTCGGGAGGTTCCACCATCACTGCGGCGGTGGCTACCCTGCTGACCAAGAACGATGCTATCCGGAAGGCCAGTTTCCAGGCGGGGATCGTGTACGGGGAGCGGATTACCCCTTCCTGGGTGCGGATCCACCGGGAATATTTCAAAAAATCCAAAAGGGATCCCTACCTGGCCGAAGGAGCACGGATGATGGAGGCGAACGACTGGGACCGGGCCATCGCGGCGCTGACGACCGCGGTGGAGAACGGGCACTTCAAAACCAAGGGCCGTGCAGCCCATAACCTGGCTGTGATCTATGAGATCCTTGGCAACCTGGAGGAGGCCAAGAAATGGGCCACCGATGCATGGGGCCGCTACGGCATCCGGAAGTCGCGGGATTACGGATACATCCTTACCGGCCGGATCAACGAGCAGCGCCTTTTGGAGAGCCAGCTGCGCGAATAAGCATTCACGCAATCAAATTTTTTTCAGGAATGCAACAGTGTCTGTTCCGTTAGACGGGCACAGTTGTTTCACATCCTCCCTGTGGACCTGTCACGGGTCTGCCCGGGATTGTACAGGCATGCGGCACCCTCCCAGGTGTTAAATTTGTTAAGTATCGCGATGGTACAGAACACATTGGCGAGTGATTGTGTTGTACGGCCATGTTTTCTAATCCTAAATTCATACCATCATGTTAACATCATTACAATGGAAAAGTCCATGGAGGGCTGAAGCCCGGCATGGCGCGATCACGTTATTACTGGCAACTGTTCTTTTGCCGGTAAGTGCCCAATTGCTTGATCCTGCAACGCAGGCGAAATTTGTGAATCCTCTTCCCATTCCTGCTCAGATCGATGCCAAGACCGGTGTGCCGATTGAGATGGAGATGAATGAGACAACTCAGTGGCTCGGGCTGACGGATCCCCTCGGAAATCCGCTTCTGACAACCGTATGGGGATATGGTCCGCTCGGAGGGCCTGTTACCTATCCGGGTCCGACCTTCATCGCCTCTAAAAATTCATCGGTGACAGTAACATGGCACAACAATTTGCCGTCCGGACATCTTCTGCCTGTGGATCCGAGTATTCACCTGGCTCATCCTCACGGCGTTGATCCTTATTCATTTTATGCTTCCGGAAAGATTCCGACCGTTGTCCATTTACACGGGGGAAAGACAGAATCGGCCAGTGATGGTTTGCCGGAGGCCTGGTTTACGCAAGGTTTTGCCGAGGTAGGTCCCCAGTTCGTGAAACAGACCTATACCTATGACAACAACCAGGAAGCGGCAACCCTGTGGTATCATGATCACGCGCTTGGCATCACACGGCTCAATGTGTATGCCGGACTGGCAGGTTTCTACCGCCTTGAGGATAAACATGAAAGAGATCTCGTGAAAAATGCAGCCCTTCCCAAAGGTTCCCATGATATCGAGATTGTCATTCAGGACAGGATGTTTGATGCAAACGGGCAATTGTTCCTTCCGTCGAAGACCGGAGATCCCTGGTTCGGTGATGCCCTGGCTGAATCCCTGGAGCTACCCTTTGATCCAAGTATCGTTGCCGAATTTTTCGGGAATTACATTGTGGTCAACGGGATGCTCTGGCCTTACCTGGAAGTTGAACCCAGGAAATACAGGTTCAGACTCCTGAACGGATCCGATTCCAGGTTTTACGTGATGGAGTTTGGGGAAGACGCCATGGATTTCCTTCAGATTGCCACGGACGGCGGTTTGCTGCCAACGGCTGTTTCCCTAAACCGGTTGGTCCTGGCG
>DSDZ01000294.1 GCA_011048475.1 Bacteroides sp.
ATCCCCGCAGGGTAAAGGAGATGGAAGCACTGTTCCTGTCATGGGAGAATCAGTTCGACCGGAGCCCGTGACAGGATCCCCGACACGTATCCTTACAGTTCCTCCCCTTTGCCGTTTACGAACCGGTCGACCGGGATGGATCCTGAAACCACCTCCACAAAGGGTTCCCCATTCCTGAGTCCCGCCAGACCGTATCCGGTGGCGGCGGAAATAAAACATTTGAAATCGTTGCCGATCCGGGAATCAATGACCAGCGTGCTGGTTACCGCATCATAAAAAAAACCAGTCAGCCCCTGTATCAGCGCATAACTGGAAAGCGCCCTGGCATACCAGTGCCCGCATTCATATTCATTGAACGGATTCCTCATGGTCCCGTCGTACCGCCGGCGGACCTCCCGGACAATTTCCAGCCCCATGTCCACCTCCCCCTGGATCATCAGGTGGGAGGCCACCTGGTATTCAATCCCGGTCCACACTTCATTGCTGTACACGAACGGAAGCGAAGGCATGCCTCCCCGGGGCCAGGTACAGAGGAGGAGTCCCCCGTCACTCCCGCACGCAAACCCGGGGCGCTGCGGATTTACATGGTCCGTAAGGTCTTTCCTGAAGTTGTACCGGTGCACGGAACGCAGGTGGCTTCGGACCTTTTCCCGGTCCAGCACTTCGGGCAATCCGCATACCGCATCGAACCAGGCACCGATCACCCCGTCCGACAGGCATCCCGTTCCGTACTGGTATTTGGGCCCTTCTGTTTTCAGCAATTCCAGTGCCTCCTCGCTGTAATCAATGTTCCATGCGGATCCCGGCTGTTCATCGGGGGCAGGGGTGCGGAGCCCCCTCCAGGTGGTTTTCTGGATGAAATATTCCCCGTTGAAAAGTGAATCTTGCATGTAAGTTGTCCCCCGGCCCAGAAGTCCCCTGTAATGGTCGCTCTCCTCACCCACGGCTTCCGCCATGCGGATCATGGCAAATGTGGCTCCCAGGTAGATGCTGGTACACATCCCGTCGGGTCCCCAGAATTCAATGTCATAGGTGTTGTGGTGGGGCTCTTCCAGGATGCCTTTGCCTTCAGGGTCCCAGGTGGATGAGCAGTAGTGGTAGCTCTTTTTGACCTGCGGCCAGATGCCCCTCAGCCATTCCGTATCACCGGAGATCCGCCACTCCCTGTAAACCTTCATGATCCCGCCCAGCTGTCCGTCCGCAGCCGCATGAAAATCATGGGCGGTTTCCTGAATGGGAAGGGCTGAGCGGAAGGTCTGGTGTCCCTTTTCATCCTGGCTGACGGAGAACTCGGTCTCCCGCAGGGTCCTCTCCAGATAAGGGAACAGGTGCGGAATGGCCTGCGCATAGTTCCAGACATGGGTGCAGGAACCCGGGCAGCAACCGCTGCCGGAATCGAAACATCCTTCATAAGCCCAGAGCCTGCCGTCCTTCTGCCTGAGCACGGTGGGTGATTTCAGGATGGTCAGGTTGGCGGAGACCGCTTCCAAAACTTCCGGGGGCAGGTCCGAGGAAAAGAAAGTGCTGCTGAATTTCTCCGATTCGCTGAGCAACTCCTCATATCGAGACAACCAGTACTGCGCAATCCCGGTGATATCCCCGAACGTGCCCGAATACCAGGGTTCATAAAACTGGGAGGTATATTCCGGGGAACAGCAGCCGCTGACGGGATCGCATGCCAAACCTTCCTGCACCGGCGCCAGGGCTCCGTACCGGGTGTCGGAATGGGGCACGTACCAGCACATCAGCAGGGGGATGGTCTTCGTTTCCCCGGGCTGCAGGGTCAACGGAACATAAAGTGAGGCTTCCGCGGATCCTTCTGTAGCCGTATCCGCGGGCATCTCCATATTCCCGATATCCTTCCAGAGCATTGTCCGCCCGTCGTACCATCCCCCCCGGAACCACCGGTAATCAACCCTGGCATCTTCAGGGGTGAAAATTGCAAAATCCCCCTTGTAGTGAGGTTTGTCCGGCAGGCATTCCTGTGCCAGGATAAAACCTTTTTCCATCTTCCGGATGCTGTGGCCCTTTTCCGGGTAGGTGGGTCCCCAGACATTGGCTCCCCGGATGCGCATGAAGTTCCGGGCATGATAGGAAAACACCATTTCCAGTGTGGAGTCGGTCAGGTTCGTGAATGTATATTCCAGCGCCGCCACCGGGAGGGAGGAATTATCCTCGTCGCCCGGTATAAACGGGCTCCAGCCCCGGATGCTCACATCCAGGGGGATATCCCCGTCCTTCAGGCGGATCGTGGCAAAGGGGAACCTCGCCAGGAACTCGGCTTCTTCGAAACGGGGAAACCCGTAATTGCTGTCTGAACTTCCGTTGCCCGTGTATGGGCTGCCGAATAACTTGAAGTCCTGCACGGGGCCTTCAAGCACCTTCGCGCCGTTTTTCAGACCCCTGACGGCAACCGCCCCGAACATAAAAGGCTGGTGGAAGATGTCAAGATGGTGACGGACCGATACATGGGAAATGCATCCGTTGCCTTCGAGGCAGATCATGCCTGCCCCGATGCCTCCCATCGGGAATGCGATCCGGTTCAGGCGTTCCCCCGTGTAGGTTGTGTTGAATTCTGCCTGGAGCGGTTGATCCGCATCACTTTGCCTGTTGCAGGCATATGCGACCACCGCGAGGATCAGGCACGTTAAGAGACTTGTGAGTTTCATCCTGGTATCCGTTAAAATCTATCTGTCCTGGTTGATTGATACATTCAAAAACAGGGGGAAACACCTATTTTAATCCCAGAACCCTGCAAAGCCCCCGAATGGTTTCATGGATACCGTCATCTTTCCGTCCATAACCTGCAGGTCGGTCATCTGAAGGCTCCTGTCCGATTCGCCGTCGCGGATAAGCCTGACAGCATCGGGCATCCCGTCCATGTCTGGAAGGTTAAAAGTCAGCTCTTTACTGATATCCTCACCGTTGATGCCAGCGATGTACCATCTCGAACCGCTCTTCCTGGCGATGACCACATCTTTTCCGGGATAGCCTGCCAGGTATCGGGTATCGTCCCAGATGACCGGGACCTCCCTGAGGAAATCAATGGCAAAACCAGGGAGCTCCATGGTCTGCCCGGGGGTATCTGAGTAATGCATGATCCCCGATTCGATGATCACCGGCAGGGCCAGTTCAAAACCATGGGTGGTCAGGTGGGGGTATTGATGATCCGAAAAAGTGCCCGGGGTATAATCCGCAGGCCCTACTGCATTCCTTGTGTAAGGAACAATGGTAAGGTGGGAGGGGACTCTTTCCGGGAAAGTCCGGTCGAACTTATAACTCTCCCCCCCACGGATCGCTTCCATGGTCAGCAGGTTCGGCCAGGTCCTCCTCCAGCCCCTGGGCAGTGTGCAGCCATGGAAATTCACCAGCAAATTGAATTCCGCCGCATCTTCCAGGATCTCGGTGTATTGCCTGATAATCTCCTGTTTGTCCGACTGGAAGAAGTCCACCTTGATCCCCCTGATCCCCATATCACTGATCCGCTTGAACTCCATTCTCCTGCTTTTCCTGTCATCCAGCAGATCGCGCGGTTCTTCCGGAACCAAGTTGTGAATCCCGCCGGAATTGTACCAGAGCAGCAATCCCACATTTTTCTCTGCTGCATATTTGGCCAGTTGTCCCACATCGCCGTGCTTCATGTGGTTCCAGTTGGCATCCACCAGGGAATATTCCCAACCCATCTGTGCGGCAAAATCAATGAAGGGAATGATGTCGTTGTAATCCTGCGGACTGTCGCTGTCTGACCACCAGCTCCAGGTCGCCCGCCCCGGTCTGATCCATGAAATATCTTCCAGCTGCGAAGGGGCGGAAAGATCTGTGGGCAGGCTGGTCTCCAATATCCCGGAAAGGGTTTCTCCTACGGCAATGAACCGCCAGGGAGAACTCCAGGGCAGGTTGGAATAGGATGTGTTCTCGTAGTAACCCAAGGCTTCTTCCTGCTCCGGGAATTTAAGGGTATAAAGACCGTCCGGGCATTCGGCATGCAAATGGCAGGCCCCGTAGGAACCGTCGAACCCGGCCTCGGAAACCAGCATCCAGGATCCGTTGCTTTCCAGCAGGATGGGGAATGCCCATCCATTCTTGTTCCACGGGGCTTCGGTACCGATCGCCATGGGCCCGGTGAAATAAGTCTCATAGGCAGGTGCCCAGGTGGTCACCGTATCGTAGGGATGTCCCCAGAAGCTGCCTGCTCCGAAATCAAACCCGGTCAATTCCCGGGTGATCCGGAAATTCTGGTTGCTGTTCCCCGGAAATGCGTAGCGAAAGGCAACCCCCTTGTCATAAGCCCTGAATATGAGGCATACCTTTTGCTCTTCAGGGTTTGTGAAACAGAGTTCCATTTCGTTGTACATGTTCCGGTTGGCCAGCTTCTTCCCTGAAACCAGGGTATATTCATCGGTCATTTCCTCACGCTTTTCAACTGACACCGGTTCCAGGTTGTCAACGAACCTCCCGTCCTCCCGGATAATCCCCAGGGAAGAGGGTTCCACGATCTGCACGAATTCGCCGTCCCGGTGTATATACACAGCGTAATAAAGCTGTCCCGAAGGTGCCAGGTCCTTTTTGAGCACTTCCACGCGGATCAGATTGCCGGGAGAGCTTATCTGCCACCTGCTGTTCTCCCGGACACAGCCCGTCAGCATTATGAATCCCGCGATCCCTGTGAAAATGGCTGCTGTATAGGGGGCGCTGCCCTTTTCCCTGAACCTGATTAAACGTTTTAAGGTTTTCATTGATTAAATGTAGCTGAATCCTGCCCTTCCCAGGTCCTGTATTTTTTCTGATTGGTATGATATTTTAAAAGGGAAAGCCTGATACGCTTTCCTGTCGGTGAATATAACTTACTTATTTAATAAAATACAGTACCGGCGCAGGGTTTCCGGATAATACTTTTAGGACAGGGAAGGATTTCCCCATAATTGCCCTATATTTAAGGATAAAATGAGTCCTATGGCAGCACCCAGCTGGCAGGAAATTGCCAAAATGATTGATCATTCCCTGCTTCATCCCACCATGAGCGACCGGGAGTTGATGGAGGGTATCGCCCTGGCAGGGAGATTCAACGTGGCATCGGTTTGTATCAAACCCTACGCGGTGAAAATGGCCGCAGAAATGCTTGCAGGCTCGGATGTCCGGGTATGTACCGTGATCGGGTTCCCCCACGGGAACAGCAGGGTGGATGTGAAGGTATATGAGACCGAGAGGGCCATTGAAGACGGCGCAACAGAAATCGACATGGTGGTCAATATCGGTAAGGTGCTTTCGGAGGACTGGGAATACG
>DSDZ01000149.1 GCA_011048475.1 Bacteroides sp.
GTCGGGAGCCCTCCCGTCATGGGGCCTGCCATCGAGAAGTTCCGCACCGATGCCGATGATGAATACGGCCCCGTAAGCTTCCGCAATCCGGTTCTCCCGCTCTGCGGGCTCCAGGTCCGGATAGGCGGCATACAGTTCTTCCGAGTGGATGAAGTGGATCTTCTCCGGCAGCAGGGGCATGATCTGCGGATGGTTCTCATACACGATGAACTCGGTCCGTTTGATCACCGAATAGATCTTCTCCACAGTGCTCTTCAGGAAGGTAAGGTTCCGCTCCTCTGGAAGAATGATCTTCTCCCAGTCCCACTGGTCCACATACACCGAGTGGGTGTTGTCCAGCTCTTCGTCCGGCCTGAGTGCATTCATATCCGTATAGATCCCGTAACTGTTGGCGATCTCGTAATCGGCCAGCATCATCCGCTTCCATTTGGCCAGGGAGTGCACGATTTCGGCTGTTGTATGTTCCATGTCCCTGATCTTAAAAGAGACCGGCCGCTCGGTCCCGTTGAGGTCGTCATTGATGCCGGTCCCCTTCTGCACGAACAGCGGTGCCGTGACGCGCCTGAGCTTCAGTTCGGCGGCCAGGTTCATCTCAAAAAAATCCTTGATCATCTTGATGGCCCTTTCGGTTTCCTTCAGGGTGAGGGCGGAACGGTAGTTGCCGGGAATAACAAGCTTCATAAAAATGTCAATTTGTAATCTGAATAAGACTACAAATAACATATTTTAATTTAAGAAATCAAAAAAATTTCAATCTGATTACTGTAATAGAAAATTAGTGCAGGAATGTTACATCGCCTGCAATGATCTCCTGGTCCCCGCTCACATAGGTGACAAACGCTTTGTAGACGTACACCCCCTGGCTGGCCAGCTTGCCCGTATCCAGGTACCCGTCCCAGCCTTTATTGATCTCGCGGGTCTCATAGACCATCTCTCCCCAGCGGTTGTAAATGATCATGTGGAACTCCACCGCATTGATGATGTTGGGGTGGAACACGGTGTTGTCGATGGTCCCTTCTTTCCAGTAGCCACCGGTAGGTCCCGTCCCGTTCCACCGGAACACGTTGGGGAACTCGATTTCCCCTTCCCCCGCGATCACCCTGATATAGGCTTCACGGGTGGTGGTATCGGGACAGTCGTCCTTGCTCCAGACATACAGGGTTACGTCATAGGTCCCTTCCACCCCGTAGATATGGGAAGGATTTTCATCGGCGGAGGTGTGCCCGTCGCCGAAATCCCACAGGTAGTAACTTCCCCTCACCGAGCTGTTGACGAATTTGAAGAGTTGCTTCAGGTTCCTGGCCTGGGTGGGGTACGCGCTGAAAACAGCCTGCGGGGTCTCGTGGATGCGGACAATCCTTTCGGTGGTGTCTGTGCCGGACAATCCGTATGCCGTGAGCTTCACACGGTGTTCCTTGCTTTTGTAGAAGGTATGGGTGGGACTGGGCTCGGAGGAGAAGGTCCCGTCGTCAAAATCCCAGATGTAGGTGTCGGCATATTCGCTCTGGTTGCTGAAGCTGATCTCCAGCGGGGGACAACCGCTGGTGTCGGGCTCGAATGCGGCCACTGCGGGAGGGGGCAGGATCTGGACCATTTTGCTGATGCTGTCCCGGCAATACGCGCTGTAGGTCGTCAGCCAAATATCGTAGAATCCGTGGGCCGGGAATTCATGTCCCCCCGGGTCCCTGACCGTATCGGTCTCCCCGTCCCCGTATTCCCATAAATAGTACCAGTCTCCCCGGCTGGACAGATTCGTGAGGGACACCCCCTTTTCCGGGTAATGCTGTACCTCCGGATCCACGAAAAAGTCCGCCACCGGGTTCAGGTGTACCGTGAGGTTCCCGGAGGTGCTGTCTGTGCATCCATGGACGGTTTCAATGATCAGACCGAAGGAGAAAACCGTATCCGTCCGGATCTCATCCTCCCCCGCCAGGGTGTCTGCCGGACCTTCCGGGTACTCCAGGAGATAGGTGTGCTCCACCACGTTGTTCCGGGTTTCCCTGGTCACCCCGTCCCCGAAATCCCACCGGTACAGGTGGTAGCCCGTTCCGGCTGAAAAATCCACCTCCACCGGGCTGCAGGGATCATCATAGTCAGCCAGCAGAATCATGTCCGGATTCGGATATACCTCCATGGTCAGGGTGTCATCCAGCAATGTTTCGCAGGAGATCCCGCCATGGTGTTCAATGACCCCGAGCAGGCGGTAGGTATTGATCCCGGTCCGGTTATCCAGGCGGACGGTGACCGTGTCGCCGGTGACATTTTCCAGGGTCTGCCCGGTTCCCCCCATATCCAGGACCAGGTCGAACAACGTACTCCCGGTGCCCCGGACCATGATTTGCGCGGAGGTGGTGTCATTGCCGGTTTCGCACCATGCGGAATCCGGGGTGATGAACCACGCATCAGGCTGCGGGAACACCTCAACTTCCAGGGTATCCAGCCCGTAACAGCCCCACGGGTCCGTTTCTGTCGTGAAGATCACCGCGTGAACTCCCGGACCGGCAAGTGAAGGGTCAAAGATCCCCGCGGCGGGGTCGGCGATCCCGGAGCCGGACCAGGTTCCCGCCGCGCCTGTGGCTTCCAGGTCAAAGGGCGGGTCATACAGACAGAATGGTCCGGCCGGTGTGATCTGTGCCTCGGGAGCTTCCCTGACCGTGATCAGCTCTGTGTCGGACCCGGAACACCCGTTGCCGTCGGTGACCTGGTAGGTGATCAGGTGGTCGCCCGGACCGGCCGCCCAGGGGGAGAACCTGCCGGTGGCCTGGTCCACGATACCCGGTCCGCTCCACGTCCCCCCTCCGGTGGCTGCTGTCAGAAAAACCGGATCATTGGTTTCGCAGAAGGTGTCCACCGGGGTGATGGTGGCATCGGGCAGGTCCACGATACGGATGACCGACCTGTCCGTGACGGGGTCTTCGTCGGGGTAGGGGTTGCAGTAGTTCCAGTACCTGAGTTCCACCTCGAATTCCTCACCCACCAGGTTGTCGTCCGCCACCGTGATGGGAAGGCTCTGCTCGCTGGATCCGGTCACGGGTCCGGGCAGCTCGATCACCGGTCCGGTAAAAGGATAGGTGCGCACCACCCCGTCCACCCTCACCTCCGTGGAGGAGGACATGGTGTTCCTGGTCCCGTAGACCCACTGGATCCACCGGGTCCAGGTGTTCGGATCGTCGGTTTCCTGGGGGGGCACACAGTTGAACCGGGTGTCATCGCGGAACCGCATGGTGGCCCCCTGGCCCACACAGACCGGATACACATTGGGTGATGCATTCACCCTGCCCCCGTTTGTATCGTCGTTGTCCCACACGGTGACGATCTGTTCCTGGGAGGAGGAGGAGCAGACCACCCCGTTCACGACCAGGGTGGCCTCCGGATGGTAATTGCACCGGTCGTCATCGGAAACATAGGTATGGCTGGCGCCGGCCCGCCATGTGCTGGTGGCCGGATTGATCTCCGTGGCGGTGACCGTTTCCGAAGAGCCGTCGTCCCAGTCGAACAGGATCTCCACGCTTGTCCCCGCATCGTTGACGCCCGTATACGTGACCTCCCAGTCCACATCCACCGGCGAGCATAACCTGTGCCGCTGGATGTCGTTGCCTTTGTCCAGAATAATACAATCCTGACCGTATCCTCCAGTTGCAAGCAAAAAAATGAGCGGGATACAGGAGATCCAGGCTTTCTTCATAATGCTTTCACATTATGAAAAATTATACGGTATCCGGGCAAAAAAGTTAGGATAAAAGTCGCTTTAAAAACCATCAAGATCCCAATTTCCCCTGAACGGTCTGGAAAGCAGTGCATCCGCGTCCGCATCATCAATAAACCGTTCATGGGCAGGTGCCCATTTCAGGGGTCGCTGCAGGGTATACGCGATGTTCACGATGTTGCACAGCGAAGCGGTCCGGTGCCCCGTTTCCGCATCCGAGACCGGCCGGGTCCGGTTTTTGATGGCATCGATCCAGTCCTGGTAATGGTTATCGCTGTGATAAAGCCGTTTGTCGTTGGACCCCAGGGTTTTTTCGGTCAGACCAGGAATATCTGACCTGTAAAAGTCCCGGCTGATCTCAATGGTCCCCCCGGACCCGATGAACTGCACGGCATTGAATTCCCCCCAGTCGGTGTGATTCATCACCACTCCGTTTTCGTACCTCATCTGAAGGCCCCTGGTGGCGCGTTTTTCAGGAGGAATGAATTCCACCGGACCCGACCGGTCCATTCCCAGTGCCCACTGTCCGATATCGAACATGTGCGCACCCCAGTCGGTCACGTACCCTCCTCCGAAACCGCGGTAAAGCCGCCACAGGGCCCAGCCGTCGTATTCGATGGGCGGTGCCAGCACCTGGCTGTAGTTCCTGAAAAGGGTCGGGCCCACCCACAGGTCCCAGTTGAGGTAGTCCGGTTCCGGTTCCGCCGGCAGTTCGCATGCCATCACGGGATCCCCCACACTCACATTGATCTCCTTC
Organism: Bacteroides sp.; assembly: GCA_011048475.1. Taxonomy (GTDB): domain Bacteria; phylum Bacteroidota; class Bacteroidia; order Bacteroidales. The sequence continues at coordinate 4,464 of DSDZ01000149.1, forward strand.
ACCTGTCCGATATAGCCGTTGTAAACCATTTCGCAGGCATGCCTGAAATTTCTCCACGAGCGCTGCATGTTCCCGGTCTGGAAGACCCTGCCGTACTTCTCGGCGGCCCTGACCATGGCCCTTCCTTCTGCCACGGTGAGGGCCATGGGTTTTTCGCAGTAGATGTCCTTGCCCGCCCTGGCCGCATCCACGGCCATCATCGCATGCCAGTGATCCGGGGAGGCGATGACCACCGCGTCGATGTCTTTCCTATCCAGCAGTTCCCTGTAATTTTCATAGGTGGTTACCGGCTGGCTCCCTCCCCCGGGTTTCTCTTCATTGGCCTTTTCTGCTGCCGCCCTGAAGCGGGCGAGTTTTTTCCGGTCCACATCGCATGCGGCCAGGACCAGGGTTTCCGGGCATGCGTTGATGCTTCCCAGCAGTCCCAGGCTCTGTTTGCCGGTTCCCAGGTACCCGAGGGTGATCCTGTCGCCGGGTGCGGTGCGTCCCCTGCCGCCCAGTACGTGTGCCGGGACCACTGCCAGTGCGCCTGCTCCGAGCGCCGATTTTGTCACGAATTCCCTTCTTTTCATATGGATGATTTCAGTACATGATTTTCCCTTCTTTCCCGTTCCATTCTTCAAGCAGGCGCTGCATGTCAGGAACATCCACCCTGGTGAGCTTCATCTCCCGCTCTTCCCGCGGGGATGCGATCTCCTCATAGAGGTGCCTGTCCATGAACCCGATCTTTTCCGCTTCCGTCCGGTCCGCGCAGTAATAGAGCCTGCGGATGTCGGCCCAGTAGAGTGCTCCCA
>DSDZ01000470.1 GCA_011048475.1 Bacteroides sp.
ATCCATCAGATCATCATGAACCTTTGCACCAATGCATATCACGCCATGATGAAAAAGGGGGGAGTGCTCCGGGTAAACCTGGACAGGGTGGAGCTCGACGGGGAGACCATGACCGGATCTGTCAAGCTACAGAAAGGGACCTATGTCAGACTGACCATTTCAGATACAGGTCACGGCATGGATCAGCGGACCATGGAGAGGATCTTTGAACCGTTTTTTACCAAGAAGGAAGTGGGTTCGGGATCGGGTCTCGGTCTTTCGGTGGTGCACGGGATCGTCAGCAACTACAACGGGGGTATTGAAGTGGAAAGTGAAATTGACAGGGGTTCCCGTTTCATTATCTACCTGCCGCAGCATTCGGAGGATGAGATCTCCGTGCAGCCCGACTCCCCCAAAATCAAGAAGGGGAACGGCAGCATCCTCTTTGTGGACGACGAAAAGGAGATCACCTTCATGGGCAAGCGGATGCTGGAAAGCCTGGGATATACCGTGGATATTAAGACCGACGGATTTACCGCACTGGAGGAGTTCAAAAAGGATCCCCGTAAATACGACCTGCTGGTAACGGACCAGGCCATGCCTAAAATGCCCGGGACCGAGTTGATCGGAAAGGTCAGGGAGATCAGGCCCGATTTGAAAACCATCATCATCACGGGTTACTATGATTCCATCCCCAGAAGCGATATCGAGAAGTACAAGATTCAGGACATTATTTCAAAGCCCATCATACTGAGTGAATTCAGCGAATTGATACGCAAGGTATTGAACAAAGAGAAAATCAAGAAAGCCTCATGACACAGAAAATCCTGATCATCGACGATGAACCCTATATCCTGATGATGCTGAAAAAAATGCTGGAAAAAGCAGGATATGATGTGGACCTTGCATCCAATGGCAGGGAAGGGATGGAACTTTTTCAGAAAGAGCCGGCCTGCCTGGTCATTACCGATATCATCATGCCCGAGAAGGAAGGTCTGGAAACCATCCGGGAGATGAAGCGGTTAAGCCCGGATCTGAAGATCATTGCCATGTCGGGAGGGGGCAAGATCTCGGCAGAAAATTACCTGGAGACCGCCAGCATTTTCGGGGCGACCAAAATCATCGAAAAGCCCTTCACGCAGAATGAAATGGTATCGGCCGTAAAGGAACTGATACCCCCGGGTTCGGCTTAAGGCAGGTTTGCGGAGTATTCAATCAGGTTTTTCCACCTGCCGGCATCAGGCGAGCCGGGATTCGTTGACTCCATTTCCGCATGCGCGATGACGTTTTCCACGGAATAACCCGGATGCTCATTCATCCACGTTTTCCAGTTGCATGCAAAATAAGGCTTCCCGTGCACTTCGGTCTCCACGATCATGTTGGACAGGATGGTCACATCGGCTATTTTGTCGAACAGGTGTCCCGGGGGCATGAAGATCCCCACCGCATCAATGGTGGGAAGCTCCTCATATGACTGGCTCAGGCATTCGCCGAAATGATACGGGATCTCCACGGCCGGGATCAGTCCCTCTGTAAAACCGTCGGGAAAGATTTCGCCGAAGGTGAATACTTTCAGCAGATCTGCCAGGATCAGGGGATCCTTTCCCGATATCAGGGCCGGTTTCTTTGAGGTGACGGTCCCCCGGTAGGTTTCACCGATGCGGATGATACCCCTGATGGGGATGCCTAAAGAAAGTGCGGTGGACAATACAATGTTGTTGAATTCAACAAACAGTTTGAATACCACACTGTTCAGTTCGGCCAGGTCCTGCTCTTTATATAACCTGGATATGAGCACCAAACGTTTGCATAAATTCATGAATTCGGGCTCAATGACCCTGAATCCCCAGGAATAATTCTTCTTACGCGTTTCATAGATCTCCTGGCCCACCCGCTCAAGGAATACCTGGATCATGGAAATTTCTTTATTGCGGATCATTTCCTCAAATCCCAGGATCTCAATGATCGCACATACCTGGGAGTGCGGTTTGATGGGATCGTTTGTGGGCTCGAAAATCTGATCTGATATGGTCATGCGCCGGGTGTTTATGATTTATACCTTGATAAAGATCTTTTTTCTGTACAAATAGAGCGCAGGAAGAAAAATGATCAGCATGTAGATCACCGCATAGAGCAGGGAAACGAGCCTGGGATCCAGGCCCAGCGGGGTCAGCCCGCTCATGAACCATTCATTGAGCGATGCTCCGCCGAACCGCATCCTGTAAAAAACGAGGGTCAGCATTCCGGCCAGCACATAGGACGTGATCGCATTGGCGCCGTAAACCCTGCCCAGAAATGTCCACCGGGTGTGTTTCCAGATATCCACGATCAGGATGCAGGCTGCCAGGGCCATCGTTCCCGCTCCCGAGGTATACAGGACATAGGAGCTCGTCCACAGGCTCTTGTTGATGGGAAAGAACCAGTTCCAGATGCCCCCGGCCACGAACATGGAGAATCCGGCAAAAAAGATGAAGGAAAGCCTTCTGTATTCATCCCTGACAGACAGATACAGCTTGCCGATCAGCATGCCTGTGATGCCAGTGACAATGGCCGGGAAGGTACTCAGGATCCCCTCGGGATCCCATGTTTCCTGCCACATGACACCCGGCAGGATCAGGCTGTCCAGGTAATTGGCCCAGTTTTTCCCGGGGACGGAAAGATCCGGACTTCCGGTTCCCGGAACCGGTACATAGGCCACGATGATCCAGTATGCAAGCAGGATGACTGCTCCTGCAAGGATCTGCTGTTTCCAGCCGGTGTGAAGAAAAAGCAGGGCGCATGCCAGGAAGACCAGAGAGATTCGTTGCAGGACCCCGGTCCACCTGATGCTGCTGAAATCAAAGTAAGGCCAGAGCCAGAGAAACAAACCCAGTAGATAAATGATCAGGGCGCGGATGATGATCTTCCGGTGGATCTTGCCCATGGAGACACCTGCATTCAGTCGCTTTGTATAGGCAAAAGTAACGGAGACCCCCACGATGAACAGAAAAAAAGGGAAAATCAGGTCGGTCACCGTACATCCGTTCCATTCGGCATGCCTAAGAGGTGGGTACACGTACCTCCAGGATCCCGGATCATTCACAATGACCATGGCGGCAATGGTAAATCCCCTGAGTGCATCAAGGGAGATAAGCCTTTTACCCGGGATTTTATCTGCGATATCTGCCATGATCCGGTTTTCCGGCGTGCCGGTGGATTTGAGAACACACTAATCTAATAAAGAAAAATTTAAGAGTCCTCCATTTTCATGGAATATTTTACTTCAAATCTCGGGGGACTCCCCAAATGCGCAGGGCTTCCCGGATCGGGAACAGTGATGTGTATCAAGGTGGAATCGTTTTTTTCACGCAGGTACCTCTCGATTTGCTGTCTGCGCGTGGTGCCGAAAACCGTCGCCAGTGAATCAGCCAACTGCATCGCCGGCGCCCCGCCCTCCTCTGCCAGTTGCACGGTATCTGCGGGGATCGCCTTCGAGGTATCTGCGGGGATCGCCTTCGTTGAATCCGCTGCTGCCATTGCCCGGGCGATCAATTCCTTTTCTTTGCCAACATCGTTAAAATAAACCAGCTCGATCTCCAGGTCTTCCTTCAGCTGCTCAAGTTCAAGCAGCAGATCCAGCTGGCGCTGCCTGCCATTCGTGAGGGTGGTATCCATGTAATCGTATTCAATGGATTCAATGTCCGACGGATCCGTCCCCAGCATTCCGGCCAGGAAATCATAAGGGGCCGTGGCTGCCCTGATCACAAGGTTCTTCAATGTGTTCCAGATGATCTGTCCGACAGTCACCGTGGGATCATCCGTCCTGCCCCTGACAGGGATATCAAGATCGATGACCCCGTTCCTGTCCTTTAATATGAACAGGGCGAATTTCAGGGGCAGGTCGATCAGTCCCCCTTTTTTCACTCCCAGTTCCACGTGTTGCAGGACCAGGTTGTTGTCGCTCACGAGCTGGTGATCCACAACCTCGGTATGTCCCCGGTAATACATATCTCCATATATTACAGGAAATCCCGTATAGTACCTGGAGTAAATGTTGAGGTCGCTGAGCAGAAAATCCACCACGGTGAAATCAAGCCGGAGGGGACCCGGTTGCAGCGGGTTGAAACTTGCTTCCGCCTTCAGGTGGCCCCTGTGATTCAACACCATGGACGAATAGACCCGGATTTGTTCCGATGTACTTTCAATGCTGTCCGTCCGGATCGTCATATCTGTGAGATGATAATCAAATGGCTCACCGGAGAGCCGGTCCCTGAAGTCAACGGTGCCGTTTTGCATGACAAAGGACCGGATGGCATAGTAAATGGGATCGGATTGTTCCTGAAGTACAGTGTCGGGCACTGGAGTTGTCCGGCCCGACGAATCTGCCTCATCAGCAGGGATATGTAATATTTCAGTAAAATTATTGGTTGAATCTTTCAGTTCAAAATAAACATAGGGTCCGGCAAGGATGACCGAGTCAACCAGGAAGCGCGACCGGTGCAGATCGATTTCCCGGAAGCTGGTCCGCACGGCGTTGGCCCCGAGAAACTGCTTTTTTTGCGCATCCGACAGGTACAGATCCCTGATCTCCGCTTCTCCCGAAACCAGGGATTGTTTCATGGAGCGGATGTTTCCGCGGATATCCAGCCGTGCATCGAACACCCCTTCCATGGCATGGATATCTGCCACCTGCGAAGCGTATTCCCTGAAACCCTCCAGCAGGAGTGAATGGATGTTAATGTTCGCGATGAAATCTCCCTCATCCGGTTGGACCTGCACCTGTGCTTCCACATACCCCTTCTCATTCAGCATAAACCTCAGTCCTCCCTCGCATTGCTCCTCCTGGTTCCACCCGATATAAGGAACGAAAAAGGAAAGGTCGCGAAGCAGGAGGGTATTACCCACATTCTTGTTCTCGTACTCAAACCGGGCATGTTTCAGTTCCATATTCGACAGGAAGTACTTCAGGGGTTCCTTCTCAGCGGGAGGGGCTTTGACCGTATCCGGTTGATCCGAGTGATACGCAACCAGGTCACTGAAATTGAATACGGAATCGTCCTGGATCAGGACCGCCCTGAGTCCGGCCAGGTAAAACTGCTGGAGGAAAAATTCGTCCTTCAGCAACCTCAGGGGCTTCAGGTCAACCAGCATGGTGTCGAATGAAACGAATTCCGTCGTGCCGTCTTCTTCGTACATAACGAAATTCGTGATCCTGGCCTTTCCGCAGAAATATTTCACCCTCAATTTATTGACCGCGATCTCTCTGCCTGTAAGCTTCCTG
>DSDZ01000317.1 GCA_011048475.1 Bacteroides sp.
TAAGGAGTCATCTGATTAAATATTATTTTTGCCCCTCAAAATACATTCATTTTAAAGAAAGGAAATCTTATGAGAAAAATGATATGGCTCATTGCAGCGGGAATAATTTACAGCCTCTCGGGAGAGGCACAGGAGCCTACGCGTTGGAGGGGTCCCCAGGGAAATGGCATTTATTTTGAGTCGGGACTTCTGCAGCGCTGGCCATCCGAAGGGCCCGAAATTTTCTGGGTGTTTGAAGGATTGGGTAAAGGACATTCATCGGCGGTGGTTCGTGACGGGTATGTATTCACTACGGGAATGGTTGACAGCAGCGGGTATCTATTTAAAATTAAGCTGTCCGGTGAACTGGTCAATAAATTTCCATATGGTCCTGAATTTGCCGAAAGTTATTACGGCACCCGTTCCACACCCGTAATACTCGGCGATACGGCATATATTTGCAGTGCCTACGGTGATCTGGTCTGTATGGATCATAACACCGGTAAAAAAATATGGAATGTTGATATGCCCAAAGATCTCGGTGGAAAGGTTATTACGTGGGGATATAATGAAACGGTGGTCATTGACGGGGATGTGGTATATTGTACACCCGGTGGTCCCAGAAACAATATTGTTGCCCTGAACAGACACAACGGGGAGGTAATTTGGACCAGCCGGGGAATGGGTGAACTGTCGGCTTACTGCAGCCCTTTGCTTTTTGTCCATAATGGACGGAAGCTGCTTGCCACCCATACTGCTTCCCACTTTCTTTGTCTCGACGCCGGTTCCGGTGAACTTCTCTGGTCCTATTCCCATCCCAATCAGTATTCGGTTCACGCCAATACTCCGATATACTGGAATGGTGAACTGCTTTTCTTTAGCGGCTATGGGCAGGGTGCAGTCAGGATTCAGCTTGACGCAGAAGGGAAGTCTGCCTCTGTCGATTGGAAAAGTGAGGTGTTCGACAGCCGCATAGGGGGAGCAGTACTGGTTAATGGCTACCTTTACGGTTCCGGGGATTTTTCGCGTTCATGGAAGTGTCTGGATTGGAATAACGGAGAAATAAAATATGAATCATCGGAATTGGCCAAAGGCACTGTAATTTATGCCGACGGGATGCTTTACTGTTATTCCGAACGCGGAGAGCTGGCACTGGCCGGTGCCAATCCGGAGAAGTTTGAAATCAAAGGGATGACCAAAGTTACGAAAGGTTCTGAACAACACTGGAGCCATCCGGTTATCCATGATGGAATCTTGTACGTCAGGCATGGGAATGCTCTGATAGCATATAAAGTAAGGTGATATAACAGTATAATATTGACTTTTGCAGATTTAATTATGAAATGGTTTCCCCTGTTATTTCTGCTTTTTCTGACTGTTGCTTCCGATGCTCAGACTGCTCAATGGCGCGGACCCGGCCGGAACGGGATATATCCGGATACCGGGCTTCTTAAATCCTGGCCTGAGACAGGCCCTCCCTTATTGCTGCAGATCAATAATATTGGCAGAGGGTTTTCATCGGCGGTTGCAACGAACGACCGCATTTTTGTCACAGGGCTGAAGGATTCCCTGGATATGCTTATGGCATTTGACTTTAGTGGAGCATTAATCTGGAAGCGTTCTTTCGGACCGGCATGGAATGAATCGGTTCCCGATTCGCGCTGTACGCCTCTTATCGAAAATGACCGGATTTATGTGTTAAGCGGACGGGATAACCTGGTTTGCTTTGATACATCCCATGGCGAAAAGATCTGGTCGGTGGATGTCCATGAAGAATATGGAAGCCACTGGGATATGTTCGGTGTATCAGAGTCGCTCCTTCTTGTGGATGATAAAGTCATCTGTACGCCCGGCGGGGATAGTACCACCATTATCGCACTGGATAAAATGACCGGCGATTTGGTCTGGAAATCCAGGTCCATTGGAGGACAGCGTTCCAATGCATCACCGGCATTGTTTGTTAACGATACGCTCGGACTCAGATTTATTATCTCCATGACGCGAACCCATACGTTTGCCGTGGATCCTGACAATGGCGAAATTTTATGGACCTATCATTATAGTTATCTCGGAAAAGATGATGAAAATATGACCATTCAGGCCAATACACCCCTTTTTCATAACGATGAAATCCTTTTATCCAGCGGATGGGACTATAAAACGGTGATGCTTGAAGTATCAGCTGATGGTCTTTCGGTTTCAGAAAAATATATAGACAGAACCCTGGATAATCAAAATCACGGACTGGTCCTGCTGGATGGATATGTTTATGGTTCCAACTTTCTTACGCGACATTTTGGGAAATGGGTTTGTATGAACTGGGATACCGGAGAAATTATGTGGGTTACCGAATGGCAGAATAAAGGCCCTGTTATTTCAGCCGATGGAATGCTATATATTTATGATGACAAACAGGGAAATGTGGGACTGGTCAGACCAAATCCCGATAAGTTCGAACTGGTCAGTTCGTTCCGCGTCACTGAAGGCTCAGGTGCACACTGGGCCAGACCCTCGATTTATGGAGGCAGACTCTTTATAAGGCATGGTGCCACCCTGCTGGTATACGATCTGAGAGCTTAACTCTTTTAAGGGCATCAATTGCCCTGCAACAGAAACCGGTTATTTCGATATGAAATTTACATGGACCAACATAATTTCAGGATTGTTGATTCTTGCAGCGGTCCTCTCTGTCGGTTGGTGGGTAACCTATGATCCGGTAAAGGAATTTGTCACAACCGAACCCGGGCTTGATAACCGGGGGGAAGGTGCAGCGGTGAACCTGAACGTGAATATTGGGGAGTATTTTGAAAGATACGGGACTTCAGAGAGTAACCTTACGGAAACCTGGCCCCGCTTCAGGGGCGAAAATTTTGATAATATCAGCCGTTCAAAGGTCAAATTATTGAATCGTTTCGAAAGCGGTAATCCCGAAATAAAATGGAAGGTTGAGATGGGTGAGGGGCATGCGGGTGCAGCCATCTTTAAGGGAAAAGTATACGTTCTGGACTATGATGAATCATCCGGTGCAGACATGCTGAGATGTTTTTCACTTGTAGAGGGAACAGAATTGTGGAGACGATGGTATAAGGTTCACATCAAGAGGAACCATGGTATGTCCCGGACTGTGCCGGCGGTTACCGATGAATATATTCTCACAATAGGGCCGAGGGGACATGTAATGTGCGTGGAAAGAAACGATGGAAAGTTTTTATGGGGACTCAATATTGAGGCTGAATATGAGTCGGAAATTCCATTCTGGTATACAGGACAATGTCCCCTGATTGACAATGGACTCGCTATCATTGCGACAGGCGGCAAATCGCTGATTGTGGCTATTGATTGCAGTAACGGGGAGATTATCTGGGAAACCCCTAATCCGCATGGATGGAATATGTCGCATTCCTCCATAATGCCATTTACTTTCGGGGGAGTGAAAATGTATGTTTACAGTGCGGTCGGAGGCGCCTGCGGAATTATGGCCGAGGGCAGTGATGCAGGGTCTGTACTCTGGGAAACCAGTGCATGGAACCACCAGGTTGTGGCCCCTTCCCCGGTTTGTCTTCCAGATGGTAAAATATTCCTGACGGCAGGATATGGAGCGGGAAGCATGGTTCTGCAGCTCAGGAAGAACGGGAAGGATTTCGAGGTCGAAATAGTGGACCAGTACCTGCCCAAAGAAGGACTGGCCAGCGAACAGCAGACGCCGGTTGTTTTTCAGGGTCATCTGTTCGGAATCCTGCCAAAGGATGCCGGGCCGCTGAGAAACCAACTGGTATGTGTTAATCCGGAGGACTTTAAGAGAATAACCTGGTCCAGCGGACAAACTGTACGCTTTGGATTAGGTCCTTATATGCTTGCCGACGGAAAGCTGTTTATACTGAATGACGACGGAACCCTTACCATGGTAAAACCCGATGTCAACAGGTATGTGCAGATCGACCAGGCCAGGATAATGGAGGGTCATGATGCCTGGGGCCCCCTTGCAATTGCCGACGGCTATATGGTATTGAGAGATTCAAAAACACTTTTATGCATCGATCTGGCAGAATCAAGATAGCAGGTATCTTTATACAGAATGGTCTGCATTCCGTTAAAAATTATTATTTCAGTCATGAATAAAAAAAATCTGACCGTTATTGTGGTTCTGGTTATTGCCGTAATCCTTCTCATTATTGTTATGGATTTTTCAAAGAACAGGCCCGGAAAACTGGGCGAAAATCCATATGCATATGATGTTGATGAGTTTGTAACAGTGGATCCTTCATGGATTCATTATAAAGAAACCCGTAATATTCCTCTTAAAAACAGGCAATGTACCGGATTTGATATTTTCGAAAATGAAATATATATTGTTGGAGAACAATTCCTGCAGGTTATAACAACCGATGGACGGCAGAAATTGTTCAGGGAGCTTGAGGCCATCCCGACCTGTATTAAGGCGGAACACGATAAATTGTATATTGGTTTTGAAAGGTTCCTTCAGCTATTTGATCATGAAGGGAATAAGCTCGCTTCGTGGGAAGAGCTGGGAGAAAAAACCGTCATTACCTCAGTAGCTGTAAAGGGGGAATATATATATGTGGCGGATGCAGGAAACCGTCGGGTTGTTATTTACGACTCCTCAGGCGTTGTTAAGCACGAATTTGAAGGGAAATCCACAAGTGAGGCAGGACATGGATTCATCGTTCCAAGCCCGAATTTTGATCTTGTGGTGAATAACTATGGTGAGTTATGGGTGGTGAATCCGGGAAAGCATGCCATTGAAAACTACACGGATGATGGTGAAATGAGGGGATTCTGGCAGGGAAGTTCGATGAGTGTGGAAGGATTCACGGGCTGTTGTAATCCTGCCGAAATAGCTGTCATGGAGGATGGTTCGTTTGTGACCAGTGAAAAGGGACTGGTCCGCATTAAGATTTATGATCCATCAGGAAGGTTGAAAAGCGTGGTTGCCCCGCCCGATAAATTTAAGGAAGAAGGAAGGGCCCCGGAAGTAGATACCGATGAAACAGGAATTATCTATGCCCTTGATTTCGATAAAATGATGATCAGAATCTTTGAACCCAAATAATGATGACAAGGCGTCAGAGTATCGAGAAAATTGTGCGATCCTTCATACTTATAGGTCTTGGAGGGATGGCCGGCAGTCTGATTTACAAAAATAAGGTAGCGGCTAAAACTGAATGTGATGCATCCTTAACCTGTGGTACATGTCCCGGATTAAAA
>DSDZ01000314.1 GCA_011048475.1 Bacteroides sp.
ATTCTGACTCTGTTCGTACAGGTATTCCGGGAAGGAATAGACCTGGATCCCCAGCTGCTGGGCCTTTTTCAGTTCGGGGTTGGACTTCTGCGCATGCATCCCGAGGATCACCGCATCAATACCCGGATGGATCCGGTCCGGGTCCCATCCGTTTTTTTCAGGAAGCAATCCGTGTTCCTGCAGCCTGGAGCGGGAGGGCTCAAAGATTTCATCGTCAGAACCGCTCACAACCCAACCTTTTTTATGGAGCGCAATGGCCAGGTTGTGCATCACAGCTCCGCCGATGGCTATAAAATGAATGTGCATGCCGGCTGTTTCAGGATGAAGCAGAAAGGTTTCATCCTAAAATTACATGTTTAGAAAAGCGAATTCCTACCGTTTTATGGAATTTTATCAACGGGCGGCAGAGAGATCCTCAGGGGAAGAAGGAAATGAGCGGATCGTTTGGTATTTTTAGAGTGATGAAAATAAAGGTACTGCCATTCGGTACGTTGAAGGTGAAGGCCGGGGAGATGGTCAACGGTCTTTCGGCCGCGAAGATCCGTGAACGATATCACGTGGATCCCGAAGGGAATATGCGGATTTCCATGAACATGATGTTGGCGGACACCGGTGAGCGGGTGGTGCTGTTCGATCCCGGAACTGCAGATTTCCTTCCTGCCAGACTGAAGACGGAATACGGATTGGAACAGCCAGGTTCCCTGGAACAGATCCTTAACGAGGCCGGGTATGAACCCGGACAGGTGACCGATGTGATCTTCACACACCTGCATTTCGACCACGGCAGCGGGGCGTTCAGAAGGGTGCCGGGGAAGATCGTGAAACGGTTCCCGGAAGCGGACTATCATGTACTGAAGGCGCATTTTGACTATGCCTCCGGTCGCAATAAGAAAGAATCCGCTTACTTCATCACTTTGTTTTTCAGGAATGTGGACCAGATCCGCTGGCTGGAAGAGTGGCGCGGGGAGTGGATGGATTACCAGGTGTTTCACGGGCATACCAGGGGGATGGTGGTTCCCAGGATCCTGACCGGCGAAGGGGAGGTTTATTATGTGTCAGACCTGATCCCCATGGAGATTTTTCTGGATCAGGATGCCTGCAGCGGCTACGACCGTGACCCGGAGCTGGCCAGAAAAGAGAAGACGGCATTCCTGGAAGGACTGGACCGGCCATCCGAACTGGTCCTGTTCCATGATCCGGTCAGGCCGGCCGTGGATTATCCGCCGGACAGCTAACCGGAGCTTTCCAGCAATACTTCCAGGATTTTTTTCCCGGCCTCGGACACCCGTGTACCGGGGCCGAATATGGCCGCCACCCCTGCTTTGTAAAGAAAGTCATAATCCTGGGCCGGGATCACACCCCCGGCAATGACCATGATGTCTTCCCGCCCCAGTTTTTTAAGGTGCCCGATTACCTGCGGGATCAGGGTTTTGTGGCCGCCGGCCAGCGATGAGACACCCAGGATATGCACGTCGTTTTCAGCAGCCTGTTTGGCGGCCTCTGCCGGGGTCTGGAACAGGGGACCGATATCCACATCGAACCCGATGTCCGCATAACCGGTGCTGACCACCTTGGCCCCCCGGTCGTGCCCGTCCTGTCCCATTTTGGCGATCATGATCCTGGGCTGTCTTCCCTCTCTGGCCGCAAATTCACGGGCCAGGGCGGCTGCTTCCCTGAATGATTGGTCCTCGCCCGATTCGGAGGAATAGATCCCGGAGATGGAACGGATTACTGCCTTGTATCTTCCGCTGACTTTCTCTATGGCCGTCGAGATCTCACCCAGTGTGGCCCTGCTGCGTGCCGCTTCCACGGAAAGTTCAAGCAAATTCCCCTCGCCGGTTTCCGCACAGCGGGTGATGGCATCCAGGGATGCATTCACTTTCTCCTGGTCCCGTTCCCTTTTCAGCTTCCGGAGCCGGTTGATCTGTGATTGCCTGACGGCCGTGTTGTCGACCGTGAGGATGTCCATGGGATCCTCTTTCTCCAGCCGGTACATATTGACCCCCACGATGATGTCCTTGCCGCTGTCGATCCTGGCCTGTTTCCTTGCAGCTGCTTCCTCGATGCGCATCTTGGGCAGCCCTGTTTCGATGGCCCTGGCCATTCCTCCCAGTTCCTCGATCTCCTGGATGTGTTCCCATGCCCTGCGCGCAATCTCATGGGTGAGCGATTCTACATAACAGGAGCCGGCCCAGGGATCCACGGACCTGCAGATCTCGGTCTCTTCCTGCAGGAACAGCTGGGTATTCCTGGCGATCCGTGCTGAAAAATCAGAAGGGAGGGCAATGGCCTCGTCCAGCGCGTTGGTGTGCAGCGACTGTGTGTGTCCGAGCGCGGCGGCCATGGCTTCGATACAGGTCCTGGCCACATTGTTGTAAGGATCCTGTTCCGTGAGGCTCCAGCCCGAGGTCTGGCAGTGGGTCCGAAGTGCCATGGATTTGGGATTCGCCGGGTTAAACCGCTTTACTATCTTGGCCCACAGCATCCTGGCGGCGCGCATTTTGGCGATCTCCATGAAGTGGTTCATGCCGATCCCCCAGAAGAACGAGATCCTGGGTGCAAAGGCATCGATGTCAATACCCGCGCCTACCCCGGTGCGCAGGTACTCCAGTCCGTCCGCCAGGGTATAGGCCAGTTCGATATCGGCGGTAGCTCCCGCCTCCTGCATGTGGTATCCCGAAATACTGATGCTGTTGAACCGGGGCATGTGCAGTGAGGTGTACCTGAAAATGTCGGCAATGATCCGCATGGACATTTCCGGGGGATAGATGTATGTGTTCCGCACCATGAACTCCTTCAGGATGTCGTTCTGGATCGTCCCGCTGAGCTCTTTCAGTGAAGCGCCCTGTTCCAGACCGGCCACGATATAGAAAGCCATGACCGGGAGCACGGCCCCGTTCATGGTCATGGAGACAGACATCTCATTGAGCGGGATCTGGTCGAACAGGATCTTCATGTCCAGGATGGAATCCACGGCCACCCCGGCCTTCCCCACGTCGCCCACCACACGCTCATGGTCCGAATCGTATCCCCTGTGCGTGGCAAGGTCAAAGGCCACCGACAGCCCTTTCTGTCCGGCGGCCAGGTTCCTGCGGTAGAACGCGTTGGACTCCTCTGCGGTGGAAAAGCCCGCATACTGCCTGATTGTCCAGGGCCGGGTGACATACATGGTGGAGTAGGGGCCCCTCAGGAACGGGGGCAGTCCGGCGGCATAGTGCAGGTGTTCCATCTGCTCCAGATCCTCCCTGCTGTAGGAGGGTTTGACGGTGATGTGCTCCTGTGTCTCAAAGGGCTGCCAGGTGAGCTGGTCTGTTGCCTCTTTTTTGAGTTCAATGTCCCTGAAGTTGGTTTTGCTAAAATCTGGCCTCATAATTAGTCGAGAGTCTAAAGTCGCTAGTCAAAAGACAAAAGTCGTTAGTCTGTTAGGGTTTGAGAAGGAGGTGGTTGAACTCCTTCAATGCGTCCAGCAGGTTGGACTTCATATGGATGAAATGTGTAATGCCTGCTTTGCGCAGCGCCTCCACGGAGTTATCCGGGTAGCCGGCCACCACGGTCAGTGCTTCTTTCCCGAGTGCCCCGTGCACCTTGGGAGCCAGTTCGGCATAGGCATCATCGGAGCTGCAAAGCACAACGATCTCCGCGCCGGATTCTCCGGCTGCTTTGATCCCTGCTTGTATGGTCCGGAACACAGGCTGGTCCACGATCTCGTATCCCGCGCAGGCAAAAAAGTTCCCGGCGAACATGGCCCGGGCGGACATCCAGCGGGGATCGCCGTACCTGAACAGAAACACCCTGGGCCTCTTCCCGCTTCTTTCCGTTTCAAGCCGGACCTTTTCGAACAGGGCGGACAGCCTGAAAGGACGGATCGGCTTCAGGCGGGTGTGGCCGGAATCTCCGGTGGAAATGTTTTCCTCCGGCACCGGTGTATTACCAAGGTTCGCCAGGACAAATTCATTGAAGGAAGGATATGCATTGGTGCCCAGAAGCCTTAGCCTGCCCTGGGCAGCCTTCTCCTTTTTCCGTTGCAGGGAGGCATCCACCACTTCACCCACCCATCCCGACTCGAATGCTTTCATGAATCCTCCCTTCGCTTCGGCCATAAGGAAGATCTCCCATGCTTTCCCGGCCATGGCATCGGTCAGGTGCTCCAGGTAATAGGAGCCTGAGGCCGGATCTGCCACCCGGTCAAAATAGGCCTCCTCCCGCAGAATGATCTGTGTGTTCCTGGCGATGCGGTCGGAAAAAGATGAATTCTTTCCGGAAGGCAATTCAAACGGCAGGATACTGATCTGGTCCGCCCCGCCGATGATAGCAGCCATCGCCTCGGTGGTCCCCCGAAGGATATTCACATGGGGATCATACAGGGTCATGTTCCATGTGGAGGATGTGGCGTGAATGTGTATTCTTCCCTGTCCGGCCCCGATCCCGTAACCCTCGCATATTCTGCCCCAGAGGATCCGTGCGGCCCTGAGCTTCGCGATCTCCATGAAATAATTGGTGCCTGTGGTGAGTTCCAGTTCCATCACGGCCGCCGCATAGGCCGGATCGACCCCTGCAGAGGTGAGCAGGGCCATATAGTCACTGGCCATGGCCATGGCAAACCCCAGTTCTTCGGTCAGTGTGGCACCCGCATTCTGAAACATCGCCCCGTTGACCGGGATGACCCTCAGGGATGGTGATCGGCGAAGGACCTTTTTTACAAGTGTTCCCAGATTTTCCAGACTGGCGATGGGAATGCCTGTCAGTGCCATTGTACCGATGGGATCGGCACCCAGTCCCCCGCTCAGAAAAGAAGGATCCGTCCCCCTCTGAAGCGCCAGCCTCACCAGGTTCTCATAGAGTAGGTCAGCGTACATGGAACCTTTGAAGGAGACCCCGGTGTCTCCAAGGGAGATTCCGTCCAGCAGGAGCTCCAGCTGTTCAGTGTCCGGTTTCCAGGAATCACCTGCCAGGAAGCGGACGGTCTGGGCTCCGTCTTTCAACGCCTCCCTGATCCTTCGGTTGCTTTCACCGGCGTCGTTTTTCAATTCGATGTCCTGGCAGATCAGCCAGCTGTTGGGGGCGGTCCCGGGTTTTTTCAGGGATCCTGGTTGCCGAAGGTACTCCAGGTTCCGCAGGTCTTCTTCACGGTAGTACGGATTTACATGGATCCCTTCCTCAGGGTTCCAGACCAGTTTTTTCCGGTAGTCCGCCCCCTTCAGG
>DSDZ01000362.1 GCA_011048475.1 Bacteroides sp.
GGTGTGATCGGTTCAGACCGGATCATCAAAATGCTCAACGTGCATGATGACCAGCTGGTGGTGGATGAGAAGGGGATCTATTCCATTGAGAAATTCCTGATCGCCCGCAGGCTGATGTACTGGCAGGTGTACCTCCATCATACGGTGGTCAGCTCGGAGCAGGTGCTCCTGATGCTGCTGAAAAGGGCCCAGGTGCTCACTTCCGGGGGGATCCCCCTGTTTGCCACACCGGCCCTGTCCTATTTCCTGGGCGACCGTCCGGGCAGGGATGCCCGTGCCGGCAGGAAACTTTTTCTGGAAATGTTCGCCGCCCTGGACGACAACGATGTACTTTCGGCTGCAAAAGTGTGGGTCGGGCACAGCGACAGGGTCCTTTCCATACTGGCCAGGGGACTGGTCCACCGGGAGCTGTTCTCCGTGGAGCTGAACAATGACCCTTTCGGAGAAGACCGGGTAGCGGGATTGCGGCGTGAAGTCTCCAGGAAGCTTTCCCTGACAAAAGAGGAGGCGGAGTTCCTGGTGGTCTCGGACAGCGTGAGCAACTATGCATATTCGGACATGGACGACCGGATCACCATCCTGGACAAGCGGGGAGGAACCAGGGACATTGCAGATGCTTCCGACATGCTGAACATCGCCGTGCTCTCCAAAACGGTGAGAAAATATTTCCTCTGCTATCCCAGGTTTATGAAAGAATTGTCTTAGTTTTGAACCCTTTTAAAATCAACGCACATGGATTTCACAGCAGCGGCCATCGCCGAATTCCTCAAAGGGACGGTGGAAGGAGATCCAGCGGCCCGCGTCAGCGATGTTTCAAGGATTGAAGAGGGTAAAAAGGGCACGCTCTCTTTTCTGGCCAACCCGAAATACGAAAAATACATCTACGATACCGCATCCACCATCGTGATCGTGAACCGGGACTTCAAAGCTTCAAAGGCGGTGGCTCCCACCCTGATCAGGGTAGAGGATGCGTACGAATCCTTTGCTGCCCTGCTCCGGCTCCATGAAGCACAAAAACCCAGAAAGATGGGCATCAGTCGCCTGGCCAGCGTGGATGCTTCAGCCATTCTGGGAAAGGATCTGTACGTGGGGGATTTCGCGGTGATCTCCGAAAAGGCTGTGATCGGGGACGGTGCGCAGCTATACCCCCAGGTGTACATCGGTACCGGGGTAAAGATCGGCGAGGGGACCATCCTATATCCCGGTGTGAAAATTTACGAGGATTGCGAGATCGGGGCCCACTGCGTAATCCATGCGGGAGCCGTCATCGGGGCAGACGGATTCGGATTCGCTCCGGGTCAGGAGAACAACTTCAGCAAAATCCCTCAGCTGGGGAAAGTGATCCTCGAAGATCATGTGGAGGTGGGAGCCAATACCACCATTGACCGGGCCACCATGGGGGCCACCATTCTCCGGAAGGGAGTCAAACTGGACAACCTGATCATGATCGCGCACAATGTGGAAGTGGGGGAAAACACGGTCATGGCAGCCCAGACAGGGATTTCGGGTTCCACAAAAATAGGCCGCTACTGCATGTTCGGGGGACAGGTGGGACTGATCGGCCATATCAGCATCGCCGACCGGGTCAGGATCGCCGCCCAGAGCGGGGTCACCAAGGATGTCAATGAAGAAGGTGCGCTTTTGCAGGGCTCTCCGGCATTTGAGTTCAGCACCTACAAGCGCTGTTATGTCCTCTTTAAGAAATTACCCGAACTGCGGAACCAGATCATTGAAATGGAAAGGAAAATCACGCCATCAGGAGAATGAACCACCTGTTGATTCATTGATGAATTCCACACCTGCACGCAACCTTCCCGGGAACATCATATGTCTTATTTTCGTATATTGTGTCGGTTTTTTCGAAAACCAGAAGTATAACCGGATCAAGCCATGGCTGAAAAACAAAGAACCCTGAAAGCTCCCGTTGCATTTAAGGGAAAAGGTCTGCATACGGGACTCGAGGTGAACATGACCTTTCATCCCGCACCGGACAGTCATGGCTATGTATTCAAACGGACAGACCTGCCGGGACAGCCGCTGGTCAATGCGCTGGCGGAGAATGTGGTGGAGACTGCAAGGGGGACCACCATCGAGGAGAACGGGGTCAGGGTGGGAACCATCGAACACGTGGTGGCTTCTTTTGCCGGAATGAGCCTGGACAACGTCCTGGTGGAGATTGACGGCCCCGAAACCCCCATCATGGACGGGAGCGCCCTTGAATATGTCAGGGCGATCGAAAAGACCGGGACCGTTGAACAGGCAACCGAGCGCAAATATTTTATCCTCAAGGAGAAGGTGGAATATTACGATGAGAAGCACGGGACCCATATCATTGCTTATCCGGATAAGATTCAGAGCATCAATGTGCTGATCGATTACAATTCCAGGGTGCTCGGCAACCAGTACGCCTCCCTTGAAAATGTGGAGGACTTCAGGACCGAGATCGCACCCTGCCGCACGTTTGTCTTTCTGCACGAACTTGAACACCTGGCCGCGAACAACCTGATCAAAGGGGGCGACCTGGACAATGCCATTGTGATCGTGGACCGGAAGATGTCGCAGGAGGAGCTGGACAGGCTGGCTGAACTGCTTCGCAAGCCCAAAATCAAGGTGCAGCCGGAAGGGATCCTGAACAATGTGGATTTGCGTTTTTCCAATGAGCCGGCCAGGCATAAACTGCTGGATCTGGTGGGCGATCTGGCACTGGTGGGACGGTGGTTCAGGGCCAGGATCATCGCTACCCGGCCCGGACACCAGAGCAACAACGAATTTGCAAGAGCCCTGCGGCAGATGATGAAAAAAACAGCCCTGCAAAAACAGGTGCCCCTGTACAATCCCAACCAGGAACCGATCATGGACATCATGGACGTGAAACGCAGGCTGCCCCACCGCTACCCCTTCCTGCTGATCGACAAGGTGATCTACATGGACGAGAAATCGGTGGTCTGCATCAAGAATGTCACCATGAACGAGCCTTTCTTTACCGGGCATTTCCCGGATGAACCCATCATGCCCGGCGTCCTCCAGATCGAGGCGGCAGCCCAGGCGGGCGGGATGCTTGCCATGGCTTCCCTGCCCGACCCGGAGAACTATTCCACCTATTTTCTGAAGATCGACAGGGTGAAATTCAAGAGAAAGGTGGTCCCCGGTGACACCCTGATCCTGAAAATGAACCTCCTCGAGCCTGTGAGAAGAGGGATTGCGATCATGTTTGCCGAGATTTTCGTGGGAAACAAACTGGTGATGGAAGGGGAACTGATGGCACAGGTAGTGAAAAACCAGGAGAATGATCAGTAAACTGACCCATATTCACCCGGGAGCCAAAATCGCCCCGGACGTTGTGGTGGAACCATTTTCCACCATTTATGAAGACGTGGAAATCGGCCCCGGCTGCTGGATCGGTCCCAATGTGGTGATCATGAACGGTGCGCGGCTCGGTAAAAATGTGAAGATCTACCCGGGGGCCGTGATTTCGGGTAATCCGCAGGACATGAAATATGCGGGAGAATATACCACCCTGGAAATCGGAGACAACTCCGTGATCCGTGAATATGTAACCCTGAACAAGGGAACCAAGACCAGGGAAAAGACAGTAATCGGCAAAGATTGCCTGATCATGTCTTATGTGCACATCGCCCACGACTGCCATCTGAAAGACCGGGTGATCATGGGCAGCTATGCCGGTCTGGCCGGCGAGGTGGATGTGGACAGCTGGGCCATCATCAGTCCGGGCAGTCTCGTACACCAGTTTGTCAGGATCGGCACCCATGTGATGATCCAGGGGGGAAGCAAAGTGACCAAAGATGTTCCTCCCTATTCCCTGGCCGGACGCGATCCCGTATCGTTCACCGGCATCAATTCAATCGGACTCAGGAGGAGGGGCTTCGAGAATGATGTGATCTACGCCATCCAGGAAGTCTACCGGATCATTTACCAGCGCGGGCTGAATATCTCCGATGCGGTGGATTTTGTGGAGGCCAACCTTCCCGCATCGAAGGAGCGTGATGAGATCATCCTCTTTATCAGGGAATCCAAAAGAGGCATCATTCGCGGCTATTTCGACGGCAAGGAGGAATGATCATTCCCTTTTACCGAATGCGTTCCATCCCTGTGCCTGAAGAAGGATCGCCCGTCCGTCGCCCGTGACCAGCCTTGCCCCTTCCTTCTCTTCGGTCATGTTCCCCAGAATGTGCACTCCCGGAATGGCCGAAACTTTGTCAAAGTCCGACAGGGGCACCGTGAAAAGCAGTTCGTAATCCTCTCCTCCGTGAAGGGCGGCCACCAGGGGCTCCATATTGAATTCTTCTGCCACCTTCCTGGTTTCTTCCGCAACGGGGATCCGGTCGTCATATATCTGGCATCCGCAACGGGAGGCTTTGCATATGTGCAAAAGGTCGGAAGAGAGTCCGTCCGACACATCGATCATCGCACCCGGGACAATTCCGGATTCCTTCAGCGCAAGCAATACATCCACCCGCGCTTCCGGCTTCAGAAAGCGCTCCAGGACAAGGTCGTACCCCTTCAGGTCGGGCTGGAACTCAGGATCCCTGGCATGAAGCTGTTTTTCCCTTTCAAGGATCTTCAGTCCCATGTAGGCAGCCCCCAGGTCGCCCGAAACACAGATGAGCTGATGGCGTTTTGCACCGCTCCGGAAGGCCACCTCCTCCTTCCGCACCGTCCCGATGGCCGTGACGCTGATCACCAGGCCAGTCACCGATGCCGATGTATCGCCACCCACCAGATCCACCCTGTACCGCTCGCACGCAAGCCGCACGCCCTCATATAGTTCTTCCAGCGCCTCCACCGAGAATTTTCCCGAGATCCCGAGGGAGACCGTCACCTGCCTGGGTGCCGCATTCATGGCATAGACATCTGAAAGGTTCACCACCACCGCCTTGTAGCCCAAATGCTTCAGAGGGGTATAGACCAGGTCGAAATGGATCCCTTCCAGCAACAGATCGGTGGTGACCACCTGGTAAAAGGTCCCGTGGTCAATCACCGCAGCATCGTCCCCCACACCCAGACGGGTGCTGTTTTGTTGTAGTTTAAATCCGGATGTAAGGTGATCGATCAGTCCGAATTCTCCCAGCTCTTCAATGGTCCTGATTTTCCTGGCCGCCATACAACGCGAAGTTAAATTGTGAACATTTCAAAACCCTTTCTGGTTAACAAAGTAACAACAACTTTTTGTA
>DSDZ01000263.1 GCA_011048475.1 Bacteroides sp.
CATTGTGATGGACGGGATCGAGGAAGGGGACGGCACCTGGGGGAGCTATGTGGGAATGGTGGACCAGGAGCAGCTGGACTGGATCAGGGAGGACCTGGAAAACATCGATGATGAAACACCCGTGGTCATAAGCACCCACATCCCCCTGGTTAGCATCCGGCCACAGATCAACAACGGTCCGCTTTATGCGGAGAACCAGAGTGCCCTGGTGATCAACTCCACCGATGTCCTTGCCCCGTTCAGGCACAAAAACCTGAAACTGGTCCTCCAGGGCCACCTGCACTTCCTCGAAGAGCTCAACATGCTGAACCGGGTGCGCTTCATCACCGGGGGAGCGGTATGCGGATCCTGGTGGAGGACTCCCGATGACGCCGTGCTCCAGGAGGGTTTTGTCCTTGTGAGGGTGAAAGACGGTGACTTCTCCTGGGAGTACATTGATTACGGATGGGAAACGGGCATTGTTTCCGGAATACCGTTGAATGAAACCGAAACTGAATAACAGATCATGAAAGTAAAACTGATCCTTCTGCCGGCGATGCTGATGGCGACCCTTGCGGCCTGCAAACGGAACGGACAAAGCGACGGTCTGCCGGCAGGAAATATGAACTCGGAAGAATCCTTTTTCGCATCCATGCAATCCAACAGGCAATGGCCCTCCTACAGGGGGTACTTCGCCTGCGGATACCTGGACCATGCACAGCTACCTGACAGCTTCAATGTTTCGACCGGATACAACGTGAAGTGGGAAACGGAAATACCGGGACTCGGTCTCTCCTGCCCCGTGGTCTGGGACGACCGGGTTTATGTGACCACGGCCATCAGCGAACAAGACCGGGAAGGGTTCCTGACCGGGATGTACGGAAACATCGAGCCTGTGAGCGATTCCTCGGAGCACTCCTGGAGGCTGTACTGCCTCGGAAAGAAGGACGGGAAGATCATCTGGGAAAGAGAGCTTCACCGGGGCATCCCGTCCGTCAGGAGGCATCCCAAATCGTCCCATGCCACCACGACTGCCGCCACTGATGGAAAGCACGTGGTTGTGTTCCTGGGATCGGAGGGGCTTTACTGCTATTCGGTAGACGGTAAGTTGCTCTGGAAAAGGGATTTCGGTCTGATTATGTCGGCGTGGAACGTGGTGGAAACTGCCGAGTGGGAATTTGCCAGCTCCCCGGTCATTTTCCGCGACCGGGTGATCATCCAGGCAGATGCACTGAACACTGCCTTTGTGGCCGTGCTCGATCTCCATTCAGGAGAGACCATCTGGAGGCAGGAAAGGGATGAGATCCCGGGCTGGTGCACGCCGAATATCTATTTCGAGGGGAAACATGCCAGGGTTGTGGTCAACGGTTATCAACACAGGGGAGGCTATGACCTGAAGACCGGTGAAGCGATATGGAGCATGTCCGGCGGAGGCGATATCCCCATTCCCACCCCTGTCGTCTGGAAGGATCTGATCTTTTTCAACAGTGCCCATGGACGCCATTTCCCCATCATGGCCATCAGGAACAATGCCAGCGGAAGGATCCCCTATCCTGAAAACGATTCGGTGCTCAGTGAACAGATTGCCTGGTTCCATGACCGGGGCGGAGCCTATATGAGCTCGGTGCTCGTATATGACAGCCTGCTTTACAGGCTCCGCTGGAACGGGAACCTGACCTGTTTTGATGCGGCGGACGGGGAGGTCGTCTACCAGCAAACGGTCAGTCCCACAAGCTTTATCGCATCACCCGTGGCTTCTGACAACAGGATCTACATGGTATCGGAATCCGGAACGGTTTTCATCGCAAAAACAGGCAGGGAATACAAACTGCTGACCGAACTCTCCCTGGGAGATATCTCGCTTGTCACTCCGGCGATCACTGAGGGAATGATCATCTTCAGGACTGCGCGAAAACTGATTGCCGTATCGGATGACATTCCGTGAAAAAATTGCGAAATTCGTGATGGATGAGCAAACCGCTTTTATACCTCCTACTGGCTCTTCTTGCCGTCGGTTTCTGTCACGCGAAGGAACCGGAGAAGTATGTGCCGTCGAGCGAAAGGAAAAAAATTAAATATGCCACGCCGGAGCCGGGGACCTACCTGAAACCCGCTGCCTATCACCTCCTCAATCAGATCAACAGGGTCATGGAGGATCCCGGATCTTTTGAGAAACCCGGCAACTGGATCTACAGGATCTTCACCCCCCGCATGAAAAAAACACTGGATACCCTGATCACGTACAACGAGCGGCCGGTCCCCGTCCGGATCTATTATCCCTCGGGAGAAAGTATGAAAGGGGACCATCCCGTTACGCTATTCATCCACGGAGGAGGCTTTTCGTTCGGAAGTGTGGAGGAGTACCACATGATGGTGGGAAAACTGGCGGAGGTCACCGGCACGATCATGGTTTCGGTGGAATACAGGCTGGCCCCGGAGCACCCGTTCCCCGCGGCGGTAAACGACGCGTATGAGGCCCTCTGCTGGCTCCGGGAACATGCCGGGGAGATCGGGGGCGATCCGGACCGGATCTGTGTGATGGGCGACAGCGCGGGAGGAAACATTGCCACGGTCCTTACCCTTCGGTGCAGGGACGATGGAAGGCCTGGCCCGGCATGCCAGGTGTTGATCTATCCAGGAGTCACTTTTGTGGATACCATTTTTTCATCCCGGGTCTATTTCGGCCTGGGTCCCAAAAGATTCGTCCTGGATGAAAAATTCCTGAGGCAGGTGAAGTCGGATTATATGGGCGACCTGACGGATCCGCGGCACCCCTACCTGTCCCCTCTCGAAGCAGAGCTTACACCCGACCTTCCCCCTGCCCTGGTCATCACCGCGGAATGTGATCCCATCAGGGACGGCGGGAGGGCGTACGCCGAAAAACTGCTTCAGGCGGGAGTGGAAGTGGAACATATCGAATACAGCGGAATGATCCACGGTTTCCTGAGTTTCCACATGATCCTGAGCGATGCAGTGGAGGCCATGGAGTACATCCGGGATTACCTTCAGCAGGTGTTCAAAAAAATGTAAATCATTGCTGATTGAACAGACGAATTCCTATATTTACTATTGCTAGGAATTCGGCCATGATCTGTAGGCACCTATTAATCACCTTCAGGAGCTTAAAAAGAAATGTGCTCTACGCTGTCCTCGTCATCGCGGGACTGGCGCTGGGGATCACCACCTTTCTCTCAACCGTCCAGTGGTCCGCATGGCACCTTTCCTTTGACAGGAAGTTTCCGGACAGGGAACGGATCTTCAGGCTGACATTCGAGGAGAAGAACGAGGGATTTTACCGCCATACAGCAAGGATCCTCCACGGGAGCATCCTGAACAGGATTATTTTCAGTGATGCACTCTCCGGCATCGAACAGGCAGGCAGGCTGGCCCCTTTCCGGAAGGCAGCCTTTATCCTGGATGAAACCTCATATTACGAACCCTTCGCTTACGCCTGTGATCCGGCTTTTCTTGAAATATTCCGGCCGGCGGTGCTCCGTGGAAACACGGAAACACTGCTGCAGGAACCCTTCACGGCCGTGCTGACTGAAAGCTGCGCTGCGAAATTCTTCGGGATGGCCGATCCGGTGGGCCGCACCTTCGAACTGAAGCACCAGTTTGACGTAAGGCCCACCACCTATACCGTGACAGGGGTGATCGGGGATTTTCCGGACAATTCACATTTCAGGATTTCCGTACTCACATCCTTCGACAATCCCATGGAGTACCGGGGGACTGCCTGGACATACCTTAAACTGGATCCGGGGACCGATCCCGCCCGGATGGAAAAAAACCTCGGACTATTTGTAGAAAGCAATTTTGACTCAGCTGCATCTGAAAGGATCCAGCCCCGGCTGCAGCGGGTAGCAGCAATCCATCTCCACTCCCACCTGGCCAGGGAAATTCAGCCCAATGTCAGGTTCCGCACAGTGGTGATCCTGATGATCGCAGGGATGCTGGTCTTCCTGCTCGCCTGGTTCAATTTCACGCTGCTGTCGTTCAGCCAGAACCAGTTGCATGTACAGCGGCTCGTGGTTCAATGGCAGATGGGGGCAGGGAAACAGGTATTCTTCCGCCAGTTCCTGGTGGATCACCTCTTCATCGGATCGGTTTCCCTGATGACCGGGATCCTTTTCACCCTGATCCTGAGACCTGTCATCGAACGCCTGGCGGGCCAGTTCATCTTCCAGGACAGCGGGCTCATCGTGCTCTCCCTTGCCCTGTTGCTGCTGCTGCTGATCATCAGCTCGGTGGTCACTGCCCTGGTTTCCACCGGAAAACTTTACAGTTACCTTCAGCGCAGGTACCTTTCGGCCAAAATGGGCCCGCCGCCGGATACAACCGGCAGGACTTTCTTCGTCCGGGGAGTGATCATACTGGAGTTCATGATCACTTTCGTGCTGGTATCGAGCCTGATGATGATCAGCAGGCAGACCCGCTTTGCCATGTCGGTTCAGCTTGGGGCATCGGAGCGGGAAGCCATTCATATTTACGGGCTGCACCGTCCCATCGTGGATGAATTCAGCACATTTAAGGAGATGATGCTCGAGAGCCCCCACGTGAAAGCAGTGACAGCCAGTATGGAGGAACCCACCGGAGAAGCCATGGATGCCAATACATTTGAGATCGACGGGATCGATGAGGGGGATAAGCAACTGTTCCTGTTTCCGGTGGATGAAGATTTTCTAAGCTTTTACAACCTTGAAATCGTTCACGGAACAGGATTCCCCGAAAAGTATGATCCGCTGGATTCTGCCGAGTTCTTTGTTCTCAATGAGACCGCCGCCCGGATGATCACTGACACACCGGAACACCTGATAGGCAGCAATCTGACACTTCATTTCAACTACCCCGGTTTCATCTGGCCGGGACCCGTAACGGGAATCATCCGGGACTTTCACCTGTCGGGACTTGACTACCAGGTTTCCCCCATGGTGATCTTTCCAAAGTACACATGGCTCTTCTGTTTCTCGGTCATGCCCTCCGGCGATCCAGCCCCCGCCATCGACCACCTGAAAACCGTCTGGGAGAAACTGTTCCCCTCCTATCCCCTTGATTTTACATTTTCCCCGGCACTCATCGAGCAACTGTACCAACCTGAGCTCACCCAGATCAATATCCTGACTGTATTCAGCATTCTTTCCATCATCATTGCAGGATTGGGACTGTTTGCACTGAGCGGCTTCTTCATGCAGAAGCGCCTCAAATCAG
>DSDZ01000046.1 GCA_011048475.1 Bacteroides sp.
CCCTTGCTTCGGCCGAAATTGACCGGAAAGGGCGCAACGCAGAGATGACCGATTTCGCCACCCTCCCGGATTACCGGGGGAACAGGCTTTCCATCAGGCTTCTGATGGAGATGGAAAAGGAAATGAAGCAGCAGCAGATCTCCACCCTCTACACCATCGCGCGGCTGAATTCGATTCCCATGAACAAAACCTTCCTGAAACTGCGGTACAGTTATGCAGGAACCCTCATCAGGAACACCAACATTGCCGGCAGGATCGAAAGCATGAATGTGTATTACAAACATATTTTTCCGTAATTTGCAGTGCATCTCATTGACCTTCTGATCTTTATTGTATACCTCCTGGCCATGCTGGCTGTGGGATTCTATTTCCTGCGAAAGAACAGGGATACCGACGATTATTTTGTGGGAGGCCGGGGAATGGGGAGCCTGCATATCGG
This sequence comes from Bacteroides sp., assembly GCA_011048475.1. Lineage (GTDB taxonomy): Bacteria > Bacteroidota > Bacteroidia > Bacteroidales. The sequence goes on from DSDZ01000046.1 coordinate 440, forward strand.
GCTCTCCGTGGTGGCCACCGACGTGGGAGGGGGGTTTTCAATCGGACTGGGGGGACTCGGGTTCGTGATGGGACTCTCGGGAAGCTGGCTGCTTTTCACGGGGCTGATCGGCGCCTGGGTCAGCGGTGTGTTCCTGATCCCCAGGGTATTCAAAATCGCCAGCGAGAAGGGGTTCCTTTCCTTTCCCCAGTTCCTGGGAAATGTATTCAACAAACGGGTCGCATTCATCGCCGGGATTATTTCGGCCATCAGTTACCTGGGTTTCACCAGCTCACAGATCCTGGCCGGGGCAAAGCTGGCTTCCTCTACCTTCGATGGCCTCACGCTCGACCGGGCACTGATCCTTATGGGGGTGATCGCAGTGGTCTACACGGCCCTGGGAGGACTGAAAGCGGTGATCTATACCGATACGGTCCAGTGGATCATCCTGCTCAGCGGACTGATCTTCGTGGCACTTCCGTTCACCCTGGTCCATGTGGGAGGCTGGGAGGAGGTTCGTGAAACCCTCCGGCCCGAATTCCTGACCCTGTCCAATGTGACCTGGCAGCAGCTGGTCAACTGGGCCTTCACCATCATTCCCATATGGTTCGTGGGGATGACCCTGTACCAGCGGATCTATGCCGCAAAGGACAGGAAAACGGCACAGCGGGGCTGGTTCATCGCCGGTTTGTTCGAATACCCGGTGATGGCATTCATCGGGGTGGTCCTGGGAATGCTGTCCCGGGTAGCCATCGAAAACGGGGCCATCCAGGGATACAGCGCGGCAGAGATCGACCCGGAGATCGGTCTCCCTCTGCTCCTGAAAACGATCCTTCCCGTGGGATTCCTGGGCCTCATTCTGTCGGCCTACTTCTCGGCCATCATGTCCACGGCCGACAGCTGCCTGATGGCCTCTTCCGGGAACATCCTCACCGATGTGCTCCGTCAGCATCACAGGAAGAAAAGCCTCAGGTATTCCCAGCTGCTCACTTTGGTTTTGGGCGTTTTGGCGCTTTTCCTGGCCCTGCGGATGGAGAACGTGCTGGAGCTGATGCTGCTGTCCTACGCTTTTATGGTGTCGGGACTGATCGTGCCGGTGCTGGCCGGATTGTTCACCCGCTCACCCGATGCCACAGCCGCGCTGGGCTCCATGATCACCGGGGGGACCACCACCATTGTGCTGATCCTGTTACAGACAGACCTCCCCCTGGGACTGGATGTGAATATTTTCGGGATCGCTGCTTCCCTGGTGACTTACATATCAGTGTCGCTTTTCAGGAAAAAAAGGATCCGGATGTCAGGATCCGGCGGCTGAACATGATTTAGGGGCGGACCGTCAGGGGACAGAAATGATCATCCCGGTCGTGGCATCATCCCGATCTGCTGCCCTTCGGTGGTCACATACCCGCCCATCAGGTTGGCCGTAAGGCAGGAATGCACCGGCAGCAGGTAAAGCAGGTCGCCGATCCGCACCCGGTCGAAAAAACCGGGAGGACAGTCCCGGATGATCCCGTGTTCCTGGGAGATCTCCGTGAGGCTCACCGGCTCTTTCATGGGCGACCACCCTGCTCCTGAAAAAAGCAGCCCGGTCCCGGCGCAACCTTCCACCCCCCTGCCGAAGACCACCTGGCCTTCCAGCCGCAGTTCTTCCTTCGAGAAGTGAACTGCCCCGCCGTGAATAAGCAGCTTTCTTTCCCCGGGGTACCTGCTGACCACCGGGCAGGCCATGGCCACCGCGATCTCATCCTCCCGGCATGAGCCGACGGACCACTGGAACAGGTCGTAAAAAACGAAGTTACCGGGAGTGATCGTATCCACTCCCTCAAAATTCTCCTGCGTGCTGCAGTTCGGGGTATCCCCGTACAGCACCCGCGGATGCAGATCACTGAATTGTTGTTTGAGGATTGCCAGGTCCGACAGGGCTTTCCGGTGTATCTCCCTGCGCCCGTCCGCTCCCGCTGCTTTGTACGAATGTCCTGCATGGCAGTAAAAGCCTGCAAAATCAAGGTTCCTGTTCTTTCGGGAACACCTGATGATCCGTTCCGCCTGTTCCGGATCGTCTGACCTGACACCCGTCCTGCCGTACCCCGTATCAACATCAATATAGAAGGATACCCTTCGCCTGATCTTTTGCAGAACTTCAAAGATTTCCTCGCTGTCCACCAGGATGGAGACCGTGTGATCTGCCGGCAGCCGGACCATATATTCCAGATCCGGGGGACTGAACGGAAAAGCCACCAGGAGGTCCTTCCATCCCGCCACTGCGAAATATTCTGCCATCCGGAAAGATGAAACAGTGATCCCTGATACCCCGAAGTCCTTATACCATTGGCCGATGGAGGCAGACTGGTGGGTCTTGAAGTGGGGTCTGAACCCCAGTCCGTGTTTTTTTGCCATCAGGGCCATTTTTTCAATATTCCCGAGGCATTTGATCCTGTCCACCAAGAGTACCGGCATCGTATCAGTGCTCGTTGCCCCAGGGATTTCCCCCGGGTGCCGTATTCTTTCTCCACTCGTGCCGCCAGCGGTGCATGTCGTTGTAATTTACGACAGGCTTCAGTCTGCGCGCTTCCTTGCCGGGGATGGGATCCAGCCTGGAAGGCCTGTCCAGGTACCAGTAGGCGACGCTGGCCATCTCCAGGGTAAGGCAGTTGTTATGACCGTGCTCAATGGTGAACCTCAGGGATTCATCGAAGCAGACCGGGTCGTCGATATGGAACCGGTACGCGTGGGTACGGCCCAGCCATCCGATGGCCGATGGAACGCGGGCATATCCGTAATACATATGTTTGAAGAGCTCGTTGGGGCACCAGGAGGAATTGAAATAATCCTCGGTCCCGGTCCCGTGCAGGGTGGGCATTTTATCCCCGTCTATGAAGATCATGTCGTCCCCTTCCCCGTACCAGACCGGGGTGGGGGAGTTCACGAAGTAATTGACCCCCACGAAATGCCCTTTCCCTTCGGTTTCCAGGATCAGGTAATTCCTTTCGCCCGTCGGATTGTTCCCGGTTTCCACCGGAAGAAGCCCCCATTCGTTCTCCCCTTCCGGAGGGGCTTCCGTCACCTGGCAATTGTACCAGGCATGGAAATAACCTGCCTTCTCGGGCGGCCTTTCCATGGCCAGGTAGTCAATGTAGAAGTAAAAGGCATGGATCGTTTCATCGGCCTGGTTCTCGATTTCAAAACGGGCTCCCTTCGCAAAGGGCATTTTGAAATAGGAGACCAGGGCATTTCCCTTCACGGGGGAAGAAGCCAGGGGAAGCGAAGCCCAGGGATAGGTCTCGTCCCACCCCTGCCCGAAAAAAGGTCCGATGGGGCTTTCCACCGAGGGGTAATCCATTCCGTCCCAGTAGATCCGAAGGATGATGTCGGACCGGTTCAGCCGCGGTGCTTCCGGACTGATGGTGATCCAGATGTGATTGATCGTCCCCGCTCCCGTGATCTCTGCGATGGTGATCTTTTCGCCGGGTTGGATGTTTTCGATCCGGTCGTTGTTGCCGCCCGACCGGTCATAACTGCTGATCCGTTTGCTCTTCACCCCCTCTTTGATGGTGGTGATGTTTTCAAGGGCTGACTGGGCACGAAGGCCTGAAAAGCAGACGGATGCTGCCAGCGTAAACACCAGCATGCGCCTCTTTGTGAAATTCTTCATGGTTGCTTAAAAATGGATGATGGATGCATAGACCCATAAAAATACAATGTTTGTTCGAGGAATATTTCCATACGCCCCTGTTTTTCTTTAATATTATGAGATGTAACCCAACAGCAGGAACCGATGAAAGCACTTGTCCTTGAAGAATACAAAAAACTGGTGTATAAAGAGGTCCCCGATCCGGTACCGGCCGGAGAGGAAGTTCTGGTGCGTGTGATGGCGGCCGGGATCTGCGGATCCGATGTGCACGGAATGGACGGCAGTACCGGCCGGAGGATCCCGCCCCTGATCATGGGGCATGAAGCCTCCGGAGTGATTGCCTCCGTTGGAAAGGCCGTGCACGGATGGAAGGAGGGTGACCGGGTGACCTTTGATTCCACCATCTATCCCCTGGATGACTGGTACACCCGGAAGGGCCTGTACAACCTGAGCGACAACCGGATGGTCCTGGGTGTCTCGCCGGGAGAATACAGGCGTGACGGCGCATTTGCGGAATATGTGGCGATTCCGCAACATATCCTTTACCGGATCCCGGATGAGGTTACCTTCACCCAGGCGGCCATGGTGGAACCGGTGGCGGTCGCGGCCCATGCAGTGGAAATCACGCCGGTTTCCTGGAACGATACGGCGCTGGTGGTGGGAAGCGGGATGGTGGGCCTCTTTGTGATCCAGGTCCTTCGGACCCGCGGATGCGGACAGATCATTGCGGTGGACCCTGAAGAGGAAAAACTGGCCCTGGCCAGGAGGCTGGGAGCCGATCATACAATCAATCCTTCCACGCGGGATGTGAAGGAGGAAGTGTTGAGGCTGACAGATCAGAGGGGTGCCGATGTCGCTTTTGAAGTGGTGGGGAAGACGGAGGGTGTGACGGCCGCGATCCACAGTGTGCGGAAAGGGGCCACGGTGACCCTGGTGGGGAATCTTTCACCCGAGGTCGGGATCCCGCTGCAGGCGGTGGTGACAAGGCAGCTAAGGCTCCAGGGAAGCTGTGCCATCTGCGGCGAATATCCCGCGGTACTGGAGATGATCGCACGGAAAGTGATCAATGTGGAAGCCATCCTCAGTGCCGAAGTGCCCCTTTCCGAGGGCGCGCAGTGGTTTAAAAG
>DSDZ01000184.1 GCA_011048475.1 Bacteroides sp.
CCTTCACCCCGGATGTGGAAGGAACCCTTGTCTACCTGGACCGGCGTTCTGTTGAATTCCGCCCGGCTCAGAAACTTCCGGGCGGGACCACCTTCCGGGCAAGGTTGAGGCTGGACAGGCTCTTTCCGGGGGTCTTCGGGGAAAAAAGCTTTGAATTTGAGTTTCACACCATTGCACAACATCTCCAGATCCGGATCGATGAATTCAGGCCCTATGACGATGATTCCCCGGAGAATAACTACATCACAGGGACCCTGCTGACCGCTGATGTGGCAGATGCCGGGGCAGTCGAAAACCTCCTGTATGCAGTCCAGCACAATACAAAGCTGCCTGTGGACTGGGATCATGACCCGGGAGGGAAAGAGCACCGGTTCATGATCGACAGTGTATCCAGGTCCGAGGATGATACCGAGGTACTGATACATTATGATGGTTCGGTAGTCGACGCCACCCAGAAGGGAGTGGAACGGTTTACAGTTCCGTCGCTCGGAACATTCGGTCTGATCGCCCACAGTGTCGTTCAGTATCCCGAGCAACATGTGGTGCTAAGTTTCTCGGATCCCATACGTAGGCAGCAGAACCTTCAGGGACTCATTCACCTGGAAACGGACACGGACCTGAGATTTTCAGTGGCAGGGAACAACATCCTGGTATATCCCGTCGTCAGACAGAACGGAACCGTTAATTTGTTTATCGAACAGGGGATCAGAAACGCAGCCGGGAAGGCTTTGAGAACCAGGCAAAGTATTTCAGTCCAGTTCCAGGCGCTCTACCCGGCGGTGGAGCTTTTGGGTGAGGGAGTGATCATTCCCCAGTCGGATGAGGTGCTCCTGCCATTCAAAGCGGTGAACCTGAAAGCAGTAGATGTACGGATCATACAGATCTATGAGGATAACATCGCCCAGTTCCTGCAGGTAAATCAGCTTTCAGGCAGCCGTGAACTGAAACGGGCGGGAAGGCTGATTTTGGAAAAGCAGGTTGAACTGCGATCGGACAAGTCCATCAATTACGGGGCGTGGAATACCTTTTCCCTGAACCTGACAGAACTCGTCAACACAGATCCCGGCGCCCTCTACCGGGTGGAGATCGGGTTCCGCCGGCAGCACTCGCTGTTCCCGTGTGAAGGGACAGACCCAGCAGGTCTGAATGAACAAAAAACGGACCTGACCACAGGGGCGGGAGGGGACGACCTGTCCTACTGGGATTCTTATGAAGATTATTATTCATCCTATGATTATTATGATTACGAAGGTTACGAATGGGAGGACCGTGAAGATCCCTGCAAACCTGCATATTATGGAAGCAGGCGCAGCGTGAGCAGGAACATCCTCTCAAGCAACCTGGGGATCATTGCCAAAAAAGGGACCGGCGGAGAGGTGCTGGTCACCGTGACGGACCTTCTGGAGGCCAGGCCCCTTCAGAATGCCACTGTCAGGATCTACAACTTCCAGCAGCAGCTGATGCAGCAAGGGACTACCGATGCACAGGGATCCGCCAGCTTCTCTTGCGAGGGATCCCCTTTTCTGGTTGTGGCGGAATCGGGAGTACATAAAGGATATTTGAAGCTGAACGAAGGATCCGCCCTTTCGCTGAGTATGTTCGATGTATCGGGAAGCGTGGTGCGGAACGGTCTGAAAGGCTTCATTTACGGGGAGAGAGGTGTCTGGCGTCCGGGGGATTCGCTTTTTCTCAATCTGATCCTGAACGATGACGGCAATCCGCTTCCCGATGCCCACCCGGTGGTTTTTGAACTGAAGGACCCCATGGGAAGACAGGTGGCAGGGGAGGTGTGCCAGGGGGACGGATCCGGATTTTTCGCCTTCCATTCCGTGACGGAACCCGGAGCACCCACGGGACATTATACACTGACCGCCCATGTGGGGGGTACACAATTCACAAAACTGATCCGGGTGGAGTCCATCAAACCGAACCGCCTGAAAATCGACCTTGGCTTCAGGCGCGATACGCTCTTTCCGGATCAGGGACCGGTCAGCGGCACATTGTACAGCAAGTGGCTTACCGGGGCGACCGCCAGAAATCTGAAAGTCGAAGTGGAAGTGCTTCTCAAACCAGCCCGAACCTCTTTCGAGGGGTACAGCGATTTCGTTTTTGAAGATCCCTCCCGTCAGCTGGTTTCCTACCCCATGCAGGTCTTTTCCGGAACCCTTGACGAATCGGGATATTCCACCTTCTCCAAATCTCTCGATATTTCCGGAGATGCTCCGGGGATGCTCCAGGCCCTCTTTACAACCAGGGTCTTTGAACGTTCGGGCGATTTCAGCATTGACCAGAAAAACATGGTCTGCTCTCCCTATAATACCTATGTGGGGATCAAAACCCCTCCGGGCGATGAAAGGGGGATCCTGCTCACCGATACCCTGCACGAGGTCAGGGTGATGACCCTGGATCCGTCGGGCAGACCCGTTTCAAGGGTGGGATTGCAGGTTCGCATTTACAAACTGGATTGGAGATGGTGGTGGCAATCTTCTTCCGAGGACCTTTCTTCCTACATGGGGAACAATTACCTGCAGCCTGTATTTTCGACCAGCCTTTCCACCAGGAACGGAGAGGGGTCATTTTCCTTCCGTATCGATTATCCAGAATGGGGACGGTACCTGGTGCGTGTAAGCAACGGAACCGAAGGTCATGCTGCAGCTGCTGTTGTGTATGTGGACTGGCCCGGATGGGCGGGCCGCTCCGAAAGGCGTGACCCGGAGGCGGCAGCCATCTTAACTTTCAGTTCAGATAAAAAATCGTATCATGTTGGTGAAGAGGCGGTGGTGACAATTCCGGTTTCCATGAAAGGGAACCTGCTGATCAGCATGGAAAACGGATCACAGGTGCTGAAACAGGAATGGATCACAGCGGAGGGCGGGGAGATCCGCTACCGGTTCAGGGTCACACCGGAAATGACCCCCAATATTTATCTCTATGCCACATTGATCCAGCCTCATGCCGGTACGGAAAACGATCTTCCCATCAGATTGTACGGGGTAATCCCCATCCGGGTGGAAGATCCCGGCACAAAATTACAGCCTGTGATCGAAATGGATGACGAGCTCACTCCCAACAGCGTTGCCAGGATTACCGTATCTGAAACTTCAAGGAAACAAATGACCTATACCCTGGCCATCGTGGACGAGGGGCTCCTCGACCTGACCAGGTTTTCCACCCCCGATCCCTGGACCTCTTTTTATGCAAGGGAAGCCCTGGGGGTGATGACATGGGACATGTTCGAATATGTGCTCGGGGCATACGGGGGACGAATGGACGGGGTATACAGTGTCGGGGGAGATGAGGAAGCCCAGGGAACCGGGGCGAGCGAAGCCCGGAGGTTTCCGCCCATGGTGAGATTTCTCGGTCCTTTTACCCTGGAGGGAAAAAGCCATACCCACAGGGTGGCCATTCCGAACTATATCGGATCTGTCAGGACCATGGTGGTGGCCGCACACGACGGTTCCTACGGGATGGCGGAAAAGACCACACCGGTGAGGCAACCCCTGATGGTCCTGGCAACCCTTCCCAGGGTTCTGGGACCGGGCGAAACGGTTTCCCTGCCGGTGGATGTGTTCGTCATGGACGAAAGGATCAGGCAGGTGGAGGTTTCCCTTGAGACCAATGAGCTGTTCATTGCCGGGGAACAGAAGAAAAGGATTGATTTCCAGGGAACGGGAGACAGGATCGTGGATTTTGAATTGAAGATTCCGGAAAGAACAGGAGTTGCGAAGATCCGGGTGACGGCCACCTCCGGCCGGAAGACGGCCAGCCATGAAATCGAGTTGAATGTGCGGTCCCCTAATCCGCCCGTGACCAGGTACCGGACCATGGTACTCGATCCCGGGGAATCCATGGACGAAAAGGTTGAATATGTGGGGATGCCGGGTACCAACGAGCTTGCACTGGAGGTGTCGAACATTCCGCCAGTGGATTTCGGAAGGAGGCTGAAATTTCTGACCGCCTACCCGCACGGATGTATCGAGCAGGTCACATCGGCCGTATTTCCCCAGCTGTACCTGCCGGAGGTGGTGGATGTGGGGGATCAGCTCCGGAAAAAAACGGTCGCCAACGTGGAAGCCGGGATCCGGGGACTGTCCGCTTTTCAGCTGCCGGACGGTTCATTTGCCTACTGGCCGGGAGGCGGGACTCCCTCCGTCTGGGGGACCTCCTATGCCGGTCATTTCCTGATCGAGGCGGAACAGAAAGGCTTTGATGTCCCGTCGGCCCTGCTGAATCAGTGGAAAAAATACCAGCGAAAAGCGGCGAGGAGCTGGTCGCCCTCTGGAAGAAGGACGGATTTCGAACAACGGCAGGAACAGTTATTGCAGGCATACCGGCTGTTCACACTCTCACTGGCGGGCGAGCCCGAGCTGGGCTCCATGAACAGGCTGAGGGAACGATCCGATCTTTCAGGTGAATGTAAATGGCGCCTGGCGGCTGCATATTCGCTGGCGGGCCAGAATGAGACAGCCAGGGAACTGGTCGGAAATGCCTCCACGGAAACGGAAGATTACGATGCGTACGGTGTTACTTTCGGATCGGGAACCCGTGACATGGCCATGATCCTGGAAACAATGGTCCTGATGGGCATGCGCGATGAAGCGGTGCCGGTTGTGGAGGCCCTCTCTTCCAGGCTGTCCGGCGAACAATGGATGAGTACCCAGACCACCGCATACGCCCTGGTTGCCATGTCAAAATTCACAGGCGGACGGAAAGGCGGAGGGAAGCTGAAATTCTCCTATGCCTTTGACCGCTCGGAAAGCATCCAGGCCGAGACCGGCATGTCCGTCGCCCATGTCGACCTGGAGCCGGGAAACGGTGTGACAGGAGACCTGAAGGTCAGTAACCGGAGCGAGGGAATCCTGTATGTACGGATCATCAACAGGGGGACACCCGTGCCGGGCGGAGAGACGTCCATCAGCCAGAATCTTGCGGTCTCGGTAAAATATACAGATATGCAGGGGAATCCCGTAGACCTGCCGGATCTGTACCAGGGGGCAGATTTCAACGCGGTCTACACCATCTATAATCCGGGTACGGCAGGGCACCTCGACCAGCTGGCGCTGACGACCATCTTTCCTTCAGGGTGGGAGATCCACCATGAGCGGATGTTCCAGACCACAGGCGAGTCGGATCCATTTGAGTACAGAGATTACCGGGATGACCGGGTGATGAC
>DSDZ01000182.1 GCA_011048475.1 Bacteroides sp.
CTCTGTGCGTTGTGTAAAAGACAACTAGCCTCGTGGCTGGCAGCGAGGAACCTTTTGCTGATCAGTATTTACACGGGTGTCAATCATAGCCACCACGACGCATCACCCTCGGATCCGTTCAGTACAGGAGGATTTGCATCATCTTTCATAAAAATCAGGACGTTGTTCGCCTTTCTGTAGGCGTGTCCGATGCCATCGAGAAAGGTCGCGTATTGCAGAACGTAGGTGGCAATATCATTGTATCTCACCTGGACCATGCTGTGGGTCCAATACCCTTCCTCCACAAGGTATCTTTTATAGATCATCACCAGCTCTGTCTCCATGAAGGCAACCTGTATCTGGCGGGAATCTACTGTCGGATCGCCTGCCTCGAACCCGGACCAATAACAGCTGTCCCCGGCACAGTTAAAAACCTTGCAATAAGCAAGGTCTTCAATCCCATCAAAGAGAATCACCAGCTCTTCTTTCATTTTTTCACCCCATTCGGTATTTTCGTATCCTTCCTTTTCGCAGGATAGCATCAATACCGGGATGAACAAGACCAGCCAAGAAATACCTTTCGTCATAAGGATGGATTTTTAGTATTCCTTTTACGAACAATTACACGGGTGGTTTCACTCAGTCATGAGCTCATCCGCTGACGCGGGTTCGGTTCCGGCAGGATTATTCGCAACCTCGGTTGCTCATGAGCTCCCCTTCGGCTCGGTTATTCGTTCACTTCGGTTGCTCATGAGCTCGCCTTCGGCTCGGTTATTCGTTCACTTCGTTCACTCATGAGCTCGCCTTCGGCTCGGTTCGAAAAGTTCTCATCCATATGCCGAAACAAAAATACCCTCTACGCCAGAAGGCGTATCGGGCATTTTGTGATTATTCCTTCGTTTCACTCAGTCATGAGCTCATCCGCTGACGCGGGTTCGGTTCCGGCAGGATTATTCGCAACCTCCGGTTGCTCATGAGCTCGCCTTCGGCTCGGTTCGAAAAGTTCTCATCCATATGCCGAAAAAAAAATACCCTCTACGCCAGAAGGCGTATCGGGCATTTTGTGATTCCGGCAGGATTCGAACCTGCGACCCACAGCTTAGAAGGCTGTTGCTCTATCCACTGAGCTACGGAACCAAGCCTGATTGGTCGTGCAAAGATATGAAAAAGTTCATTGTCAATGAAGCTGGAGCCGGAGGTGCAGGGTTTCAGTGTCCCCGGATCCAGTTTACAAGGCCTTTTTTCTGAAGGACCTCCAGCAGTTTCCCAGGGAGGGGTTCAAATGGGAATTCCCCCGTTCCCACAAGGATCATACCCCGGGTAAAATCCACCTCCACCCTGTCGCCCAGGTGGTAAGCCATGACGGCTTCGGGATGTACGATCAGGGGAAGGCCCTGGTTGATGGCGGCACGGTAAAAGATCCGGTTCACCGATTTGACGATCACCGCCCGGATCTCCGCGTGGGCAAGTCCCACCGCAGGATGTTCCCTGGAACTTCCGCATCCGAAATTTTCCCCTCCCATAATCACATCTCCCGGCTGCACTTCATGGGCAAAACGACTGTCAAATCCCCCGAAAAGATGGGGCAGGATCGCTTCCGGGTCAGAACTGGGGATGTTGTAGGTGAGGTTGCCCGCAAACATCTGGTCGGTGTTCAGGTGGTCGCAGTCCGAATAATCCCACACCCCGTTTTCCCTGCGGTTCTCTTCAGTTTTAATGGCCATGCTGCCGGACTGTTTCCTCCGGTACGGGAACTTCTTTGCCCGCCCGGTGCTTCCGGGATCGGTAATCATTCCATAAACTGCACTAATGGCCACAACGGCAGGGGAGGCCAGGTAGATCTCCGCGTTCCTGTTTCCCATCCGCCCCAAAAAATTGCGGTTGGCCGTGGAGATCACCCGGGTATTGTCTGCAGGGATCCCCTGTCCGGTCCCCAGGCAGGGACCGCAGGATGCGCTGAGCACATTGGCCCCGGCTTCCAGGAAATCGGAAATGAGTCCCTCCCGGATGGCCTGCAGATAGATATCCTTTGAAGCCGGAATGATCTGCAACTGGAATCCCGGTTTCACCTTTTTACCCCTGATCATCCTGGCGGCCTCCCTCAGATCCTCTATCCTTCCGTTGGTGCAGGTGCCGATCAGTCCCTCGTGCACCTCCAGCCCGGCCACTTCGGCCAGGGTCATCACATTGTCCACCTGGTGCGGAGCTGCCACGACCGGACAGACCTCCCCCAGGTAGATGTCAATTTCATTTGCATAGGCGGCTCCTTCGTCGGCCCACACACCGTGTGTCCTTTCGCCGTAATGATCCTGCAGAACACGGTCAGGCGGAAAAACCGCATTCTTGGCGCCCATTTCCGAGGCCAGGTTGGCCAGTGTCATCCGGTCTGCGATGGTCAGGCTTTCCACCCCTTCTCCATGAAATTCCACGGACATGTAGTTGGCTCCGGCCGATCCGATCATCCCGATGATCCACAAACTCAAATCCTTGGCAAACACACCCGGACCCAGTGCCCCGTCCAGGTTGATCTTCAGCGATTCGGGAACGCGGAACCAGGTCTCACCCCGCACCCACAATCCGGCGGTCTCCGTCCGGTCGATCCCTGCAGCAAGCGCATTGAAAGCACCGGCTGTACAGGTATGGCTGTCACTGCCCACAAGGATCATCCCCGGTCTGGCATACTGTGCCATGATCTGGTGGCAGATCCCGCTCCCCGCATCATGGAACTTTTCAAGATGCTGGTTTTGGGCAAATTCCCGGATGGACTGGTAGCTGTTGGCCAGGTTCGCGCTGGTGGGCGGGGCGTTGTGATCGAGCACGATCACCAGCCGTGAAGGATCATGCACCTTCTTCCCTCCCATCTGCTCGAAGGTCTTCCTGATACTGGCCGTATTGTCATGGGAGAGGACCAGGTCGGGCTGCCTGAAAACGATGGCGCCGGCAGGCGCGTCAAAAATCTTTTCGACGAAAGTCCGGGGCATTTTCAGTGCAGGTTTCAGATCAGGAATATATTGCTTTTGCGGCAATGATCCACCATTTCACCGGGCCAGATGGCCGACTGGATCTCACCGATGTGCGCTTTCTGCAACAGCTGCATGGCGGTGCGGGACTGGCCGATCCCTCCGCCGATGGACGAAGGCAGCTCGTCATTCAGAAGCCTCCGGTGAAACAGCAGATCTACCCAGTCCATGTGCCCCGTGAGCTCCAGCTGGGTAAGCAGCTGTTCCTTGTCCACCCGCAACCCCATGGAGGTGATTTCTGCAGCGGATTTAAGCACTTTGTTCCATACAATGATGTCTCCGTTCAGACCGTGATAGCCCTTCTCCGTTTCAGTACTCCAGTCATCATAGTCAGGTGCCCTTTTGTCATGCGGCTTCCCGTCGGGCAGGTCATATCCCACCCCGATGATGAAAACCGCACCGTATTTCTCAGCGATCCGGTCCTCCCGTTCCTGCGGAGAGAGATCCGGATACATCTCATACAGCTGTTCCGAGTGGATAAATGTAATCTCTTCAGGAAGGGAAGGTACGATCCGGGGAAAGAAGGTATGCATGTAAAACTCGCTGCGCTTCACATTGTCCCACACTTTTCGCACTGTAATCTTCAGGTAATCCAGGTTCCTCTGCTCCGGGCGGATCGCCTTCTCCCAGTCCCACTGGTCCACATATACAGAATGCATGTTGTCCAGTTCTTCATCCGGGCGAAGCGCATTCATATCGGTGTAGATCCCGTACCCGGTCTGAATGTCGTAATCCCGCAGCATCATTCTTTTCCATTTGGCCAGTGACTGCACCACTTCCGCCTCCTGGTTACGCATATCTTTGATCTTGAAGGTAATGGGTCTTTCCACGCCCTTGAGGTTATCATTCAGTCCGGTGCCTTTCAGCATGAACAGCGGGGCCGTGACCCTTCTCAGCCGGAGGTCCGACGACAGACCGGTTTCGAAGTGGTCCTTCATCAACTGGATGGCTTTTTCAGTTTCTTTCAAATTGATGAGGGGCTTATAACCCTCTGGAAGAATCAGTCTCATAATCCATGCTATTTAAAATAAACCATTTCGCTGGTAAATCTCCATCTGGATCTCTGAAAATGGAGTTGCCGCGATCTCAATCTCTTTTGTCCGGTTCTGTACCAGACCGGTTTCAAAATTGACGGTCAGCATATCCCCGTCAAAAAGCTTCAGTTCCGGAATCCGGTCGCATTCCAGGATCGGGAAGGCTGCATTGATGGCATTTCTTTCATAAATGGCGCCGAATGATTCAGCGATCACGCACCGGACACCGAGCGACTGGAAACAGTCCACCGCCTGCTGTCTCGAGCTGCCCGATCCGAAATTCTTTCCGGCAACCACGATATCCCCTTCCCGGGCCTGTGAAGCAAAGTGCTCGTATCCCTCCATGTTCCTGAAGGTATACTGCCCCATTTCATCCACATCGGTCACGGACAGGTAGCTGTTGTGGTAGATCATGTCCGTATCGATATGGTCCCGCGGAATGTACCAGACCCTGCCGGTCACTTCGACCGGGCTCTCAGCGGTTTTCTTCGGTTGTACAGGTTCTCCTTCAATTCTGACCGCTTTCTCTGATGGCCGCTTTTCAGGATGCTCCGGGATCATCCCGGGTCCAGCTATATAACCTGCAACTGCCGAGGCAGCCACCACTTCCGGGGAAGCCAGGTACACCGATCCCTTTCCCTGCTTTCCAGGAAAGTTCCGGTTGCCTGTGCTGACGGTCACCTCCCCGGGCCCGTTCTGGCCCACCTGTCCCGCTGCACATCCCGCACAGCCCGCGTTTGAAACCAGGGCACCCGCATCTTTGAACACCTGGATCAGTCCCTCATCCATGCATTGCTGCCAGACCCGGTCGGTGGCCGGGACGATTTTCAGCACAACCCCCTCTGCAATCTTCCTGCCCTTGAGGACGGATGCCGCCGCCCTCATATCCTCGATCCTGCCGTTGGTGCAGCTACCGATAAAAGCCGAATCGATCCATAATTTTTCATCAGGTAGCTCAACCGTGTCATGGGGCTTGCCAGGGCGGGAGATCCTCCTTGTGAACGCGGATACATCCACCTCCAGGAGATCACTGTAGGAGGCGTCCGCATCTGCGGTGACCGGGCTGATCTTTTTCCTCGCCCTGGACTGGCAATAGCTGATCACCTCCCGGGAGGGAGGGAAAAGCATGATGATCGCCC
>DSDZ01000183.1 GCA_011048475.1 Bacteroides sp.
ATAGGTCAGCGGATCCGTGGTGGTCCCGGTGATCGTCCCCGCACACGCATCGGTGGTGGTGGGAGCCACCGCCGTCACCGAACACTCCCCGGTCAGATCCTCCAGCACCGGCACATCGGGCGCTGTTACATCTTCAATAATCACATTCTGGGTTTGGGTCACGGTATTCCCGTTCCCATCATCATAGGTCCAGGTGATGACGGTCGTACCCTGCACGATTACCGGGAAAGAAGTAGCCGTCGTACCTGTGATCGTCCCCGCATAATTATCTGTGGCTGTCGGGGCCACCGGCGTGACCTCACACTCATCCACCAAATCAGGCAGGACAGGCTGGTCCGGGACAGGTGCTGTCAGGTCACTGATGGTAAGGGTCCCGCTGGCGGTTCCCTGATAATTATCATCTTCGATCGCTGCAATAACTTCATACTGTCCGATATCCACCGGCAGCACATATGAACCGTCGTAGGTCACCTTGGTGGTTAAGCCAGAAGGCACCGAAGATACGGTAACCTGTATCCCCGATCCCGTATACTCCTGGTCCATATCACTCAATGTAACGGTGGCCGTGGCTTTATTCACGGTCAGATGCTGCTGAAAAGAGGCCGATGCGTAGGTGGCATTGCCTGGCTGGGAGGCACTGATCAATACTTCACCTGCGTTGTGAACGGAAGCGGTTGATCCGGAAACGGATACCACCACAGAATTGGAAGTACCAAAAGTGACTCCCAGTCCGGATGAGGCGGTCGCCGTGAGCCCGAAATCCGGATCCCCGTATGTTTTATCCGGGATCGGGTCGAAATTGATCACCTGGGCCAGTTTCCCCGCCAGCTGAAAATCAAAGGACTCCAGTGCGCCTGATGAAGCAGCCGTGATTGTTCCCTTTGTGTAGGCCACGGTAATGGTGTGATCCGTATCCAGTCCGGGTGAGACAAGTACAACAATGGTCGCCGGATCACCCGCTTTCAGGGAACAGGCAACGGGGGTTACTGCCACACCGTCGTCCTGGACTGAGAATTCAAGGTGTTTCCCGGTTGGATCGGCCATCTCCCTGTCAAAGGTGATTTCCACCCGGTCAGTCTCTTTTGAAGCGTACAGGAAATTGGGGATGCCCGGGGGTGATATGTTCACTTTGATGGTTTCATCAGCAGAGGTGCCGGTCCCGTCTGAAAAATGAAAGGTAAAATTACCTAAATCATTCCCTGAGTTCCCGCTGGCCTGGTAGATCACCCTGAAAGAGCCATCCGTCACATCCTCGGGCACCGAGGTTATTTCCGGACCGGGCATCCCGCCGTTGTATTGGTACAAAACCCCCTCAGCCGGCAGGGAACTTACTGTTGCTGTTTTTGCTCCCGCATCCCCGCCTGTAAACTGAAGCGTGATGGTTCTTTGCTGGCCCTGTTCCAGATAAATGGTTCTGGGTACGGACAGCAAGGGAGGATACGGGCTGGTGGTAAACATCCAGATCTCCGACCACGAAACAGAACCCACAGAGTTCTTCGCATATGCGGACCAGAAGTAGGTCTGATCGGCCGCCAGGGTATAGCTATATGATAATTCGGTCAGGTCCGCCGAAGTATGAATAGGACTACTCAGGTCGGAGTTCAGGGAGATGACCACAAAATAGTTATCCGCGTTGGATGCGGCCTCCCAGTTGAATGTTACATCTTCCCCTACCGTTGAATTGTAGGCGGGGCTGACGAGGGTTGGGGTCCCGGCCCTGGGGATGACATCCTGCAGCAGCACCCCTTCATAAAGTGCATGATCGTCAAATGTATAGGTGCTTCCAGATGGCGTGAACAGGATTGCCTTCTCACTTTCGACGTATCCTGCCGTATTGTAGGAACACACCACGCCGCCTGATCCGTTGGAATTCTCCAGTCCGATGGTTGCAGAGTTCCCGCTGGCCCTTTCGGATTTCAGGTCGACGATGCTCCGGTACTGAACCTGAATGTTGTTGGACCCTTCGAACAGGATCACCTGGAAGGTGCCCAGCAGTACCGGCGAGTTCCAGAAAGACATGTTGGTGAACTGGATGATCAGTTTTCTGTTTGGTGCCGTACCGATGGTCTGGTACATGATATCTCCCGTGCTGTGGATGACCAGGTCGTCCCAGAAGGGTGCGATGTAGTTATTAGGATTGAATGGAGAGGGGATATCCGTATTGATATATCTCGTAGACCCGGATCCAAACATCACCAGTCCGTTGGAGGTAACGTAGAATTCAGTATAGGAATTTCCAAAGAAGGTGAAATTGAATCCAACCGGGAAAGATCCCCAGGCTCCGTCATCATAATAGCCCGCACGCGCGATCACTCCCAGGTACTCGGTCTCCTCGGGTAATCCATAGGACAGCTGGGCCGTTGCCAATACAACAAGGGCCAGGAATATCTTAAATTTTGCAGTGAAGCTCTTCATGATCCTGATTATTGGTTGAATTTTTGCATCGTGAATTCGAGTCCGGTTACCTCCTCCAGTTTCCTTTTTAACTCCATGCCTTCTTCGCCGGTGAACACAGCATCACTGTAAATGACCACCTGGTTTCCAACGAACTTCTTCCACTCCTGGATGGCCGCTGACCAGTCACCGATATTGTCCGGTGTGACCGACATGTTGTTGAATACCAGGGCACCGGGTTTGGTGAGGACGATAATTTTCAGGTCCCTTACTTGCCTGCCTTCGAGCGTATTGGAGATTTGATCAACCGCATTCGGAGAGAATCCGTTGATCCTGTAAACATCGGGTTGCCGGAGCATCCCGGAGCCGGGCTCAAGTATCTCCTCAACCCCCTCGTCAAGAATGAGGTAGTCCCGGGTATCCTGTGAATGAATATCCAGAAAGGAAAAAACAAAAAGCAGAAAAAACAATGCGGTTGAATTTCTCATGTTAGTGGATTTTTGGGTCGAATTTCAGACATACACTTTCAGTTGTGAAAGAGAACGCAGCAAGACTGCCGGCCCTTCCCATTCTCGGCATTCAATTTGCACAACAATGGGATACACTCAAAAATTAGTTATTAACTAATTGTCAGTTTCTCCGGTTAGTGGACTGGCATTTATTCGAATCTCCTTAAAACCTTTTTCGGGGATTGTGATGGAAAAAAAGAGGATGTCTTTGTGAGACATCCTCCGTGGTGCTTTTGTTGGGGGATCCTGAAGCAACAGGATGAAATATATGAGGTAAAACTACTTGCTACAGTTTTTTATGAATGTTCTCTGTTACCACGTGTCCGTCGAACAGCTGGATGATCCGGTGTGCCTTTTCCGCATCGTTGGGAGAGTGGGTCACCATCACGATGGTGGTTCCGTCCTCGTTGAGTTCGGTAAGAAGTGCCATCACCTCCGCACCATTGGCCGAGTCCAGGTTACCAGTCGGCTCGTCGGCAAGGATCAGTTTCGGATTGGTCACCACCGCACGGGCGATGGCCACACGCTGCTGCTGGCCTCCTGACAGCTGCTGGGGAAAATGGTTCCTCCGGTGGGTGATCTTCATCCGCTCCATGACATTTTCAACCTTCTTCTTCCTGTCCGAGCCGCTCATGCGAAGATAGAGAAGCGGCAGTTCAATGTTTTCGTAGACGGTCAGTTCGTCTATCAGGTTAAAGCTCTGAAAGACGAAGCCGATGTTCCCCTTCCTGAGATTCGTTCTCCCTTTTTCCTTCAGGTTGGCTACCTCGGTGCTGTTGAACATGTAGGAACCGCCGGTGGGATTGTCCAGCAGTCCCAGGATGTTCAGCAGGGTCGATTTGCCACAGCCCGAAGGGCCCATGACAGCAACGAACTCCCCATCCTTGACTTCAATATTTACATTGTTCAAAGCGGTGGTTTCCACTTCGTCGGTGCGAAAGACTTTTACAAGGTCGACAGTTTTGATCATCAGATTGATTTTTTGGACATGATGGCATACGAAAAACAATACACATGCCAAAAGATGTAAAGATCAGTAAAATAGATTGATAAATATATTTTGACTCCCCTTAAAGTGTTCACTTTTGAGACGGGAGTGTACGTTATCGTACATTCCGTACACATTCACTGAACAGGATCGGGAGATGTTCCCTTCCCCGGAACCCGTACCGTGATCTTCTCTGCAATGTGCAGTGCGGTGGTCATCGTGTGCAAATCGTCGTACAGTTTTCCGTCGGCTCCCGAGTGGTGGCTCCTGCCGATCAGCTTCATCTGGTACTCCGCTGCAGGATCATTGAGGTCCACAATGGCAGAATAGACCAGGGCCGGCTGACAGGAGGTTTTGTATTCATCATCATCGGGAAACTTGTTATTGGTCCAGTATTCGTTCCAGTCCCACGTCTGGTTGATTTCAAACAGCACCTGGAACCTCTCCGGTGCATCACCGTCCAGCTTTGTTTGCAGGATAAAGCTTTTGCCGGGAGTGGGACCCGTGTATGCATCCGGAACGGGATTTTCAGGGGAGGGGATGTAGAGTCCCTTTTCGTTCTGAATTCCCCTCTGGTGCGCCCAGTAAGGAAGGGCTGCGGGCCTCGGGATCGGGCCGGGCATCCAGAAGCCGCGGGAGGCATCTCCGTGCTGGAAGACGCCCTTCCCGATGGATTCGGATACATAGAGGGTCTGCAAATAGTTTCCCTGCTCATCCTCCACCCAGATGGCCATCAGCGGGTGGTTGTGTGCTTCCCCGCGGACCATCTCGATTTCAAGCGCGGGACCTGTGCCTTCCGGGTTGGAGGTGATGCGCTCCGGGGATTCGTCTGCCGGCACGCGGCTTGACGTACATGCAGCCAGAAAGACAATGATCGGGATAACCTGGAAAAAGATCTTCATTTTTTACGCGGTTTTTCAGCTTTGTTAGAACTCAAGGATAATTCCCACGGTGGGCAGCACGGTCCCCACTGTCGATTCGATCTCCTTCATCAGATATCTGGACGGATCATCCGGATCGGTCAGGGGATTCCCGGAGCCATCGGTTTCGGGAACCAGGAACGAGCTGCCGGTGGTCTGATAGTTATACACATTCTGCACATCGGCATACAAATTAATCGTAATTTTCGAAAGATACCACTCTTTGTCGATGCGAATGTCGAGCTGGTGAAATGGTTTGAAGCGAAGCTGGTTGTACTGGTTAAAGTCGAAAGCCGCCGTTTTGGTGACATCCCAGTACTGGACCAGTGATGTGGTCCTGTAATCAAATGGGGTATAGGG
>DSDZ01000180.1 GCA_011048475.1 Bacteroides sp.
CAAAAGGAGATCAAGTTGAACGGATGGGCCATTGAGTTCAGGATCAACGCGGAGGATGTTCAGTCCGGCTTTTCGCCCAGTCTGGGGACCATCGAAAAGATCTCCTGGCCGGAGGACGAGCATATCCGGGTGGATACCGGGGTGAGGGATGGCTCTCTGATTACGCCATACTTCGATTCTTTAATTGCCAAGCTGATCATCCATGCAGAGGACCGCGAGAAGGCGCTCCACATTGCCAGTCTTGCCATCCGCAAATTCTGGATCAAAGGGACCAAGACCACACTGGCCTTCTGCAGGGCAGTATTGCAGAACAGGAATTTCAGAAAGGGGACTTTCAACACGTCATTTTTGAGCAATGAACTGAAGATCCACTATCACCATGAACCTGAGGAGGAAATGCTGGCGGCATTTTTTGCCGTGTACGATTATGCGAGGGAAATACAGGAACACGAGGATAAACCGCTTTACGTGGATAAAGGAAAGGAGATCGCACCCTGGCTTCTCAACAAAAGACTAAGATAAACCGGCTGATTCATGGCAAACGAGTCCAGGAAAACGAAAAAATCGGATGTGCTCATTGCGCTGAGTTCCGCGAACAGGGCGTTTGAATTCAGGAATCCGCTCAAAAAGCGCGTCAAATATCAGGGGAAATACGTGGATATCAAACTCCGGGAGGATCCTGACGGTTTTTCCTATATCGTTTGGAAGAACAAGAAGTACATGCTGGATGTGATTGAAAAGAACCAGAACCGGTACACGATCATGATTAACGGCGTCTGGCATTCCTTCACAGTGGAAACACCCTTCTCGCTGAAACGACGCAAGCGGCTGGGCAAGGAGGGTGAAGCATCATCCAGGGTGAGCATCGAAGCTCCCATGCCGGGAAAGATCATCGATATACTGGTGGAAGAGGGAACGGATGTAAAAGAGGGCGAACCCATTCTCATCCTCGAAGCCATGAAAATGCAGAATGAAATCGCCAGTCATGTGACAGGAGTGGTGCGCTCGGTATCGGTCAAAAAGAACGACTCCGTCATGAAGGACGATGTCCTTATGGACATTCAGACTTCCTGATCCCGGAACATCAAACTTGAAATGGGCGTATACACGGGACCTCCATTCCCCGGCTCGCTGCGGAAATATACAAGCCTGTCCAGCAGCACCTCCTGCCCGAAGCGATCCTTCATGGTTTTAACGGCTGACTGAAGCGCGGCCGGATCCACCCGGTTCCTGATCCGTCCCAGGGTCAGATGGGGACTGAACACTCGTTTCTCCGGACGGATCCCGCATTTATCCAGCGCAGCATCGGTCATCTCCTTCAACCTGTTCAGGAACTCTGGTTGCCGTACTCCGACCCACAGCACCCTGGGCTGTACGCGATCGCCGAAGCTGCCGAGATCGCCCAGTGTAATATGTTGTTTAACAGGTGTCTCCGTTGTTTCTTCCAGGGCGCGGGAGATCCTACTGATCGCGGGCTGCCGGGTGTTTCCGATAAACCGCATGGTAACATGGTATCTGGAGGGATGCACCCAGCTGATCCTTTCCCCTGCGAGGATTTCCATCAGCTCCTCCCTGGCCTCGAGAAAAAGCGGGCCCACACGCAGGGGGACCCCGATAAATGTTCTATAGTATTGCTCCTTCATTTACCGGATGACTGATTTTCCGTAAATTAGCAAATATAAATCTTTATAATTCCATCATAATGAAAAAGTTTGCAGTGATATTGTCAGGTTGCGGAGTATTTGACGGTTCTGAAATCCATGAAGCGACCCTCACTCTTCTGGCCATCGCTAAATTGGGGTGCCAGTATGAACTCTTTGCACCTGATATCAAGCAGCATCACGTGGTTAATCATCTCACCGGCAAAGAGATGAAAGAAACAAGAAATGTACTGGTGGAATCCGCCCGAATTGCCCGGGGTAAAATCCAAGATCTGAAAAAATTCAATCCGGATAAATTCGACGGATTGGTCCTGCCCGGCGGATTCGGTGTTGCCAAGAATCTGTCCACATGGGCATTTGACGGAGCCGACGCATCCGTGCTACCACTGGTGGAGGATGCTGTCCGGGAAATGGTTTCCCGGAACAAACCGGTGGGAGCGCTTTGCATTGCGCCGGTCCTCCTTGCCAGGATCTTCGGGGAGGTAACCGTAACCATCGGGGATGATCCAGGGACCATCCGGGCCCTTGATTCCCTTGGCGCTTCCCACATGAAGGCATCACGTACGGATGTGGTGGTGGACACAAAACACAACCTTGTTACCACGCCTGCATACATGCTCGATTCCACCATTGACCAGATTGCCGAGGGCGCCGAAAAGCTTGTGAAAGCCATGAAGGACCTGATGCCTTAAAAACAGCATTTCTGAGTTTCAGGTACGGTTTTTGATGATACCCGGAATAGGTATGTTTCAATATTTCGGTACTTTTGATCCGTGAAAGGTTTCATTCTGTATATGATCCTGGCTTCTGCGCTGCTCTTCTCGGCAAGGACGGTCTGTGCCCAGACCGACACCACCGGAAACTGGGGAGTCACCAGCGGGGTGATCCGGGGAGCGGACACCATACCGATGATCAACCTGCCCGAGATCCGCGTGTACCATGCACAGAATTATGAATACCTGTTCCTTAAAAGAAAATACAGGAGACTGATCTACAATGTCAAGAAAGCATATCCCTATGCAAAAATCGCTGCAGGCAGACTGAAGGAATTGGACCGTCAGCTGGCATTGCTACACGGCGAAAAGGAAAGGAAAGCATATATCGAGACGGCTGAAAAGCAGATCATGGAAGAATTCGAGCAACAGGTGAGAAAACTGTCCATCACCCAGGGGATCATCCTGGTGAAGCTGATTGACCGCGAAACCGGCAGGACTTCCTACCAGGTGATCAAAGACCTGAAAGGAGGATTCACCGCATTTTTCTGGCAGGGGATCGCACGGATCTTCGGGAACAACCTGAAGGCAGAATATGACCCGGAACGGCAGGACCGGGTCATTGAAGATATTGTCCAGGGCATTGAACTGGGATTTATCTAGGTTCCCCAGTCCAGGAACACAGCCCTCAAACCGGGTCTCAGAATCTGATGTTCGTGGAAGGCATTGCCTCTGCCAGCGACCTTACCTGTTCCGCAGGAATTTGATTTCCCTGGATCTCCAGATCGGTCAGTGTCTCTTTCAAGCCAGTGATCTCCCAAGGTATCTCCTTCAGGAAATTGTTGGAAAGATCGAGTTTTCTCAGTTTGCGAAGTCCGGAAATCCCGGGAGATAACCGGCCCAGGGCATTGTGATCAAGGGTGAGGATCTCCAGGTTCGTGAGCTCGAAAAGCTCAGCCGGCAGGTCGGTCAGCCTGTTCTCCCCCATATCCAGCTTCGTGAGCTGGTCCATTCGGGCGATCCCTTCGGGAATCTCCATGATCTGGTTCTCCGAAAGATCCACCCTGTCCAGCATGGGAAGCAAGAGGATCTGTTCCGGAAACCGTTTGAGCCTGTTCCCGTTGGCATAAAAACCCTGCAGATAATGTAATTCTGATAATTCTTCCGGCAGCTCCGCCAGCTCATTGTGGGCCACATCCAGGGAATGCAGGTATTTCAACTGCCCGATCGCGGGTGGAATGACACCCAGTTTCTTTCCCCATAACACCATCTTATACACCTTCTCAGGATCATCCGAAAGGGCACTCTGAACCGAATCGTACCGTCGGGCCCGGTACAATGAGAGCCTGTCGAGTATCCTGGAGGTATCCACCATCGGTTTATTCGCCGATATGATGGATTCACGGGATTCCTGTTTTTCACCAGGCGATGTGTTGCACGCCTGGAAGGCGAACAGGATTACATACAGGATCAGTCCATAAAACAGGGGCAAATATCTTTTCATCAATGTGTTCAGATCTTTCTCAAAAATAAATAAAAAGGAGGCCTCTTCATTCAATAAGAGAAGGGTATCCCTTCTGGGACACCCTCCCCGAACATATATGGCAGATTTAACGGATGACCAGCTTTCCGTCCGTCAATTTCCCGTCTTCACCTGATAATCTGTACATGTAGATCCCGCTGGCGAGGCCTTCCCTGTCAAAATGGAACAGTCCGTTCCTGATATTCCGGATCATTTTTACGGATCGTCCTGACAGATCGTACAGGGTGAAGGAACAGGAAGTTCCCAGGTTGTTGTCAAACTCAATCGTGGCTATGTCAGACACGGGATTGGGATAGACCGAAACCCGGGTGCTGACGGATTCATGATCCCCCACACCCACGAAGGGATTATTGCGGGCGTTCACATCTCCGAGGGAGAGTGTCCAGCCTGCAGCCCAGTTGGATGACGGTGCAAATGCACCCACATAGTTCACCTCCTCGAACCAGTCATCAAGACCTTCAAAACCGGCAATATTGAAAACATCCCCTCCGGCAGTGGGATTATCGGCAGAGACCACCGGATCCACATCCAGCACATTGCCATTGCCATCGAAAGATGCTGAAAATGCATCCAGTTCGGTCTGGGTGACCGTGTACAGTTCATTCCCGTCATCATCCTGCTCAGATACAACTTTGAAAATCCCGGCTGCTGTACCATCGGCCACGTTGTAAAAAATATTGTTGGCCAGGACCAGGTTCCCTTCCACGAATCGGTCATAGGACCCCCCGTCGGTTCCCCGAAACTCGACATCGATCCCTTTGGCCTGGCTGGCGAAAATAGAGTTGTGGTATTCCCCCCCGGCATTGTCACGGAAAGTGACCGCACGCTTTCCTTCGGAAGCACCGCGTCCCACGTAGGTGACATTGGAAAAGACCGGGTGCGCAATGGGAGTCCCCAGCTCATTGGAAGAGGGTCCGCCGTCATGTTCTCCCAAACGGTCGCCGGCGAGGGGATCCTGGATCGCACAGAAAAACTGGTTCCATCCGCTGTATCCCTCGTCATAATCGTAGGAATCATCCGCACACCAGGCTGCCAGGATGTGGTGCAGTTTCGGCGCCCCCCCGAACCATTCGACCCCGTCGTCCTTGTTGGAAACCACCTCGAGGTAAGAGATGTCGGTAGCGGTTCCCGTGGCACCCAGGGTGAGACCGTTGATCTCATTTCCCTCTCCGATATCGGTTCCGCCGTGCCGGATGGATATATATTTCAGGGTTCCGGAACCGTCATTCTCCATACCCCCCCCGTACAGTCCC
>DSDZ01000338.1 GCA_011048475.1 Bacteroides sp.
CACCGAAGCCGACACCAAAGCCGAGACTGCTGAAGCCAAATCCGCCGAAACCCAGACCGCCGAGACCGAGGCCACTGATGCTGAGGACTCTGTCGAACCCGACCAACTCGCTTCGGACGAAATTGGTGAAAAGAAAGCGGATGATCAGCCGGATGAAGAAAAGGAAAATAAAAAAGACGCTTAATACAAAAATCTTGCATCATGGGACAAATCGTAGATATTCATGCACGTGAAATCCTCGACTCAAGGGGAAACCCGACCATCGAAGTTGAAGTTACGCTGGCCAGCGGTTTTGTGGGCCGTGCAGCAGTACCTTCAGGAGCATCCACAGGGGAGAACGAAGCCCTGGAGCTCAGGGACGGAGACAAACAGCGTTACCTGGGGAAAGGCGTTCTGAAAGCCGTGGAAAATGTAAACAAGGTGATCGCAGGCGAGCTGATCGGGATGGATGCCCTGGAACAGGTGGCCATCGATCAGAAGATGATCGCCCTGGACGGTACCAAGAACAAAAGCAAGCTGGGCGCCAATGCCATGCTGGGCGTCTCCTGGCAGTGGCCAAAGCAGCGGCCATGTACCATGACATGCCGCTTTACAGGTACATCGGGGGCACCAATGCAAAACATATTCCCGTTCCCATGATGAATATTATCAACGGAGGATCCCATTCCGACGCCCCCATTGCATTCCAGGAGTTTATGATCCGCCCCGTGGGCGCGAAAAATTTCCGAGAGGGATTGAGAATGGGTGCCGAGGTGTTCCATGCACTGAAAAAAGTTTTGAAAGAACGCGGGCTGAGCACCGCAGTGGGTGACGAGGGTGGTTTTGCCCCCAAGCTGGAAGGAACCGAGGATGCACTGGATTCCATCCTGAAAGCTGTTGAGAAAGCAGGTTACAAAGCAGGAAAAGACATCACCATTGCGCTGGACTGTGCCGCATCGGAGTTTTATGTGAATGGTGTATATGACTACACCAAATTTGAAGGTCCCGGAGGTGCAAAGCGCAACGCCGAAGAACAGACCGAATACCTGGCTCAGCTGGTGAAGAAATATCCCATCGACTCCATCGAGGACGGGATGGACGAGGGCGACTGGGACGGCTGGGTGATCCAGGCTAAAAGATTGGGCGACAAGATCCAGCTGGTGGGCGACGATATCTTTGTCACCAACGTGGAGTACCTGTCCAAAGGGATCGAGCTAAAATGTGCCAATTCCATCCTGGTGAAGGTGAACCAGATCGGAACACTGACGGAGACCCTGAATGCCATCGAGATGGCGCACAGGGCAGGATTCACAACGGTCATTTCGCACCGTTCGGGCGAGACCGAGGATTCCACCATCGCCGATATTGCCGTGGCTGTGAATTCAGGCCAGATTAAAACAGGATCCATGAGCCGTTCCGACCGGATCGCAAAGTACAACCAGTTGCTCCGCATCGAAGAGGAACTGGGCGACACGGCCATCTACGGTTACTGAGAACCGGCGATCCCCTTGCATCGGGATTGGTGAGCCGGTTTCCCTAGATACCGGGATGACTGGCGGATCGGTTCCCCAAGATACCGGGACAGGCATCCCGGGCACGTAACACAGAATAATTTGACAGGGCTGCTTCTTCAGGGGCGGCCCTGTCCTGTTTCATCCCGCACTGTTCATACGTGCATAGATCAGTGTCACTTCCGCAGCGATCCCCGGGAATAAACTTTCCGGCGAGTCAGGTGTTACCTATGGAAAGCATTTGAGATTTGAAAGCAATAATTTACGATTCCTACGGCCTTCCCGAAGTGCTTCACACGGCAGAACTGGAGAAACCGGTCCCCGGTGAAAATGAAGTACTTGTCAGGGTACACGCCTCCTCTGTTAATTTTGGTGATCTGCTGGCCCGCAAGGTGCGGGATATTTCCTCCCGGGATTTCCACATGCCATCGCTCTTCCTCTTAATGGCACGCCTGGATTTCGGTTTGCGGAAGCCTAAAAGGCAAATTCTGGGGAGTGAGTTCAGTGGTGTGGTTGACACAGCCGGGAAAGCTGTCACGAAGTTTCGGGAAGGAGATCCGGTATTCGGTTACCTTGGACAAAAAATGGGTGCATACGCTGAGTATTTTTGTATGCCTGAGATTGGAGTGCTTGCCGTAAAACCTGAGAAGATAAGCCACGAGGAAGCTGCGACCATTCCCATGGGTGCCATTATGGCCATCTATTTGCTCAGGGAAAAAGGGAACCTGCAACCGGGTAGTAAGGTCCTGGTAAACGGAGCCAGCGGGTCGATCGGTTCTGCAGCAGTCCAGTTGCTCAAACATCATTTTAAAACGGAAGTGACCGGTGTGTGCAGCACCCGCAGGACAGGGTATGTTAAATCACTGGGAGCCGATAAGGTGATCGATTACACCCGGGAAGATTTCACGCAGCAGGCTGAAACCTACGATCTTGTTTTTGATGTGCTGGGGAAGAGTTCCTTCGCCCGGTGTAAAAGGGTGCTGAAACCAAACGGACGATACCTTCTGGCCAGCTTCAAGCTGAAACAGCTTCTTCAGATGGTGGGGACCAGGATCACGGGCGGACCATCGGGAAAAAAAGTGGTTTGTGCCTTTGCTCCCGGCAGTGTCGGGGATCTGATTGTGGTCCGCGACCTGATCGAAGCAGGAAAACTCAGGACGATCGTGGATCAGACGTTTCCTATGGAGCAGGCAGCTGAAGCCCACCGGTATGTGGAAGAAGGCAACAAGAAAGGAAGCGTCGCAATCCGGTTTGCATAGGATCACAACGCCGGAGGCAAATCATTTCTCCCTGAAATTCCACCCCAACAACGAGTCTGGCGAACAATTTTAATACCTGAAATAAACATGGAAAAAGCAGAACAGACAATGGTGGACAATCTTCAGAAAAACACAGGTAAGACACTTGAGGAGTGGATTGTCATTGTTAAGAAAGAGAACCTTGAGAAACACGGTCAGATCATCAAATTTCTGAAAGAGCAGCATCATTTTACCCACGGATTTGCGAACCTGGTCGCGCTGAAGGCAAAAGGTTCCGATGCCGGTTCGGCCGAGAATCAGGAGGATTTAATTGCCAGGCAGTACCAGGGCAAGGAACACCTTAAATTGGTTTACGATCAGCTGATTCGGGAAATTGAAAAATTCGGAAGTGAGGTCCAGATCGCTCCCAAGATTGCCTATGTGAGCCTGAGACGGAAAAAGCAGTTTGCCATCCTGCGGCCCGCCACAAAAACAAGGTTTGAAATCGAACTGAACCTGAAAGGGCAGGAGCCCGGGGGAAAACTGGAAGCGATCCATTCAAAAAATGCCATGTGTTCACATAAGATCAACGTGTCCGGCACAGATGACATCGACCGGGAAGTGATCGGCTGGATCAAGGCAGCTTATGAGAATGCAGGTTAGATATTCAATGCCCGATCCGGGGCACTTTACATCATTTTATGATGACTGGCAGGAAGTTGTTCATTTACATCGCTTGTTCACTGGATGGGTACATTGCTAAACCAGGCGGTAACCTGGATTTTCTGGACCGTGTGGATCAGGAAGGTGAAGATTATGGTTACCATGACTTTACCTCAAGAATAGATACGGTTATTCTGGGCAGAAAGACCTACGACTGGGTCATGGCACGGGTGGACAAATTTCCGCATGCCGATAAAAAGACGTATGTGATCACCAGAACAGCGAGACCTGGACAGGGGAACATTACTTTTTACAATGGTCCCCTGAAAGAACTTGCAGAGGGGCTCAAACATCAACAGGGCAAACATATTTTCTGTGACGGTGGAGCTGAAGTGATCCATGAACTGCTGAAGCATAAACTCATTGATGAGTTCATTGTTTCCATCGTGCCGGTGCTGGTCGGTGAAGGAACCAGGCTTTTTAAAGACGGACAGCCGGAGCAGGATCTTGAACTGGTTTCGGTGAAGGAGTTTGAAACCGGACTGGTCCAGCTTCATTACAAGTTGAAATGAGTGATTACATCGAATGCTTTGCCTGCCATGTAAAATCCCCTGATATCGAAGGTAAAACCCATCCCTACATGTTGTCCTCACCCGGTTGTTGGGCCATGTATTGTGAAGTGCTTGAAAGAGAATACTCCGACGTAAGACACCGAAAGGCGCATCACTACACGGTTGATGCCTGCGCTGCCCGGCCCATAGGCAGTAAAGATGACAAACGAGCGAAGAATTCCGTAAATCTCCATCTTGCCTCATTGCATGCCATATTTGAAAATGGATTAAGACCCGCAGAAGCAGCGACATTTAAACAAAAACCTTCCCGGTCTGCATGAGCAAATGGTGGAAAGGTGGGCCAGGTCTGTCCGGCAATCCTGGTCGCACCAACATGGCAGCATATCGGAAATAATCCGTAAATTAAGCTGATCACTGATCTCTGATGAGGCCATGAATACAGCTGAGAAATTTCTGTTATTGATCCAGCATCCCGAAAAGAGCCGTTTTATCTTCCCGTTCCGGGGAAGAGATGCGGGATTCATCGGCGCGATCCTGCTTGACCTGTTGCATGATGGCGCAATCGATGTGGAGAACGGAAGGTTGATCATGAAAAGCACCGATACCAACCTGTCCGCCGCACACAGTCAGGTATTGAACCATATTCAGGGTTCTGCAAGAACCAGGCGAGTAAGAACGTGGATCACAAGACTTTCAAAGAAGAGCGGGAAATACATCAGAGAAGTTCAGGGGGGACTCGAAAGAAAAAAGCTGATCAGACTGGAGCATAAAAAATTCCTGGTTTTTAAGTACTGCAGAAGTAAGCTGATGCGCCCCGAAACCCGCAAGCAGATCATTTATGAAATACGTGATCAACTCTTTCATCCAAAGCCGGTCAGTGATGAAAAATCGTTGATCCTGGCTGTCATCGATGCATGTGGCCTGTACAGCCTGATCTGCCGGGATAGGCAGGAAAGAAAGGCCTGCAGGCACAGAATCAGGAAGATCATGAAGACAGATGACGTTTCCCGGGGAGTGAGTCATGCGATTCAGGAGGTCCATGCTGCGATTGCCGCCGCGGTGGCGGCATCCAAGGCAGCAGCAGTTGCGGCTTCCAGCTGAATGGTTGCAGCCTCCCTCGCCTGTCGCCCTGCGTCCTTCGCCTGTCGCCCTGCGTCCTTCGCCTGTCGCCCTGCGTCCTTCGCCTGTCGCCCTGCGTCC
>DSDZ01000341.1 GCA_011048475.1 Bacteroides sp.
ATTTTCAGCCGTCCCCCTGGCAGCCATCGGGGGGGTGTTCTCTCTCTGGCTGCGGGGGATGCCTTTCAGCATCTCTGCGGCTGTGGGATTCATTGCCCTGTTCGGGATCGCCGTACTCAACGGGGTGGTGCTGATGAGCTTTTTCAATGAACTCAAAGGGGAAGGCATGAGCAATGTGTACCGCCGGATCTATCATGGTACCGATCTTCGGCTGCGGCCGGTCATCCTGACCGCACTGACGGATGCCCTCGGGTTCCTGCCCATGGCCCTTTCCACTTCCCCGGGTGCGGAAGTCCAGCGCCCGCTTGCCACGGTGGTGGTAGGGGGACTGGTCACGGCAACATTGCTTACGCTGGTCCTTTTACCCATCATCTACACATTCAGCGAGAAAAAGATCAGGGTTCCTTCCCTGGCAAAGGTTGTATCAAAAACGGGAAACATGGAGAGAAAAAACAACAGACCATGGATCATCCTGGTTCTCTTAAGTTTGGGAACACTTGCTCCTTCGGTGCGGGGACAGCTCCCCGTCCCGGGCAGCAGACCTTTTCAGGATGAGAGCCGGACGGTGCGAAATGCGCAGGTGGCGGTCCGTATCTATACCATGGAAGAGGCGGTACAGGCTGCGCTGGAAAACCATCCCGCGATAAAAGCTGCAGATCTGGGAGTGTTGCAGCAACAGTGGCTTAAGGCTGCAGCGTGGGACCTGCCGGATACAGAGCTGTCCTTTGAAAAGGAAAATGAAGGTGCCGGTCTGCACCGGTGGTCTGTGGAGCAGTCCATGCAGAATCCGCTGGAATATGTGGCCATGGACAAACTGGCCGCTTATCGCATCCGGCAGGAGGAGGAACGGCTGAATCTGGTGAGGTCAGCGATTACCCGAAATGTGAAAACGGCGTATATCGAAGTGCTTTATGCCAGGCAGAAACTGGGACTGATGCAACAGCTGGAACAGATCTTTTCCGGCCTGGACCGTGCCGGGAAAACCAGATACAACACGGGAGACATTTCCTTTCTGGAACAGGTATCCACCAGCGCCAAATACAGGCAGATCACCATGGAAAGGGAAAAAGCAAAAACGCTGCTGGATAACCGACAACAGTTGCTGGAAATGTCGATGTTTGCAGAAGGTCCGGTGCGAATTGCCGATACCATAATAACGGCACGTTCATTGCAAGAAGATCTGTCCCCGGCCGATTCCGCTGGTGGCATTCCGGACCTTTCGGGCAATCCGGACCTGGCCGTCTCCCGAAGCACCTGGGAAACCTCCCGCGCCGTGAACCGGGCGGTAAGATCCTCCCTTTGGCCCGATCCTTTTTTCAGGTACAGATACACGGATTTCAATCAAAACGGAAATTTCAGCTCCTTTGAACTCGGGTTGCGAATTCCCATTGATATCCGGGCAGAGCGGGGGAAGAACCAGGGTGCTGAAATCGCTGCTGAAATGGACTACCAGCAGTACCTCCGGATGGAAAAGGAAGTCAGTACGGATCTTACCACGGTAAGAAACGACCTGGAGCATTATCGGCGACAACTGGAGTATTACCGGGATAACCGCCTGCGGGAAGCGGACATGATCGTCAAAAGCGCCCTCAGGCAATATGAGGCAGGGAACATCGGTTACCTGCAGTATGTCCAGTATTTCGACCAGTCCACCACAATCCGGATCGATTATCTGGATGTGTTGCTGGAGTACAACAGGAAGCTGGTCGAGCTGGAGTATTTGCTGGGAATGTAAAAAAGTCAAACAGGTATAAATCAAAAATATCATGACAGGAACAGATAAAATCAGACACAGGATCATTTTCGCATGTACCCTTCTCATTCTTTTCTTTCTGGGTGCTTGCAACCGGCAGGATCCATGGGAAAATCCCGGAGAGTACACGGAGGCACCAGAAGAACTTGCGCATTTGGAGGGAGGACTGGAGGCAGTCAGGGAGACCCTGGAAGAGGGACAGGTACTGGTCACCGCGAAGCAGATGGAGACCGTTCATATAGCGCTGGGAAGCATATCCCGGATGGATTTGTCGGGACTTGTAAAGGCATTCGGGACCATTGCCCTGCCTCCGTCCGCCGAGGCCTCGGTGAGCCCTTTCATCGGAGGGGTTGTCCGCAATCTGTCCGTGATCGAAGGGGATTATGTAAAAAAAGGAGAGACCATCGCCCGTATCGAGCATCCTGATATCGTAGAGCTCCAGCGGGAATATCTTGAAATGCGGAGCCTGCATGAATTCCTGGCGGAAGAGTACCGAAGACAGGAAAGCCTGTATGCGGACAGTATCAATGCGGAAAGGACATTCCAGCAGATCAAATGGGAATACGAGACAGGCCAGGCCGGTATGCAGAGTCTGAGAAAGCAACTGGAACTTATCCATATCGATCCGTACCGGATCATCCCGGAAGGAATACAAAAGAGCTATCCGTTGCCGGCCCCCATATCAGGGTATGTGTCTTCGGTCACTGCAAATACGGGTGTCCACATCTCGCCACAGCAGGAATTGTGCCGGATCACGGCCAATGAAAAAGCGCATATTGACCTGGAAGTATATGAAAGGGATATCGATAAAGTGAAAACGGGCCAGCGGGTGACTTTCAGCCTGGCCAATCATTCGCACCCGGTGCCCCTGGAAGGATCCATCCTGAAAAAATCCCAACGGTTCGATCCGGAAACCCGCACAGCGCTGGTGCATGCCCGTATCCTCCGGATGGATCCCGCACTTCTGCCCGGCATGGCCGTGATGGCGCATATTCATACCGGGGAGGATAGGCAATATGCGCTTCCGGAGGAGTCGCTGGTATCGGATCAGGGCAGGGATTATGTATTTCGATTTGCAGCATCCGGGTCCACGGAGCACCTTCATGCACATGAAGATTTGAGGGCGGAGGAAGCCTATTACATCTTTCAAAGAATGGAAATCGACCGGGGGATCACCGAAGCGGGTTATACGGGGATTGCTTTCCGGGGACCGGTGCAGGATTCGGTGCGCTTCGTGGTCAGCAATGCACAGGCGCTGCTGGCGGAGATGAAAAAAGATATTTCGGGTCATCCCCATGCACACTGAGGAGATCGCAGTTTTGATTTTGATCCATCTCAGTACTTCCACCTGTTGGCCAGCGCCACCAGGGATAACATGACCGGTACCTCGACCAGGACACCCACCACGGTGACCAGGGCAGCCGGTGATTGCAGTCCGAACAGGGCGATGGCCACCGCTACGGCCAGTTCAAAAAAGTTGCTGGCACCGATCATGGCTGCAGGTGCGCAGACGGGGTACGGCAATTTCAGGAACCTGCCTCCAAACCATGCAATAAAAAATATAAAGTAAGTCTGAATCACCAGGGGAACAGCCACAAGGAGAATAATAAGCGGATTTTCGATGATGGTGGAACCCTGGAAGGCAAATAACAGGACGAGTGTGGTCAGCAGTGCCAGGATCGAGACAGGTTTGAATTTTGGCAGGAATTCGTTCTTAAACCATTCCTCTCCTTTCCTTTTGATCAAAGACCTGTTGGTGATGTACCCTGCGAGCAACGGGACGACCACAAACACAACCACGCTCGCAAACAATGTGTCATATGGAATCTTTACATCGGTAATCCCCAGCAGCAAGCCGACGATGGGGACAAATGCAACCAGGATGATCAGGTCGTTGACGGAAACCTGCACCAGGGTGTAGTTGGGATCGCCATCGGTCAGGTAACTCCATACAAATACCATGGCTGTGCACGGGGCCGCGCCGAGCAGGATAGCCCCCGCGATATACTCGCCTGCCTGTTCCGGTGAAATATAGGCAGCATAAATTTTGGTAAAAAAGATCCATGCAAAAAAGGCCATGGTGAACGGTTTGATCAGCCAGTTCACCGTCAGGGTCAGTATCAAACCCTTTGGCCGTTTCCCGACATTTTTAACGCTGGAAAAATCCACCTGCAACATCATGGGGTAGATCATCAGCCATATCAGCACAGCCACGGGTATATTCACACGGTAGATCTCCAGCTCGCTCAGGAAGCCGATGCTGTCACCGGCAAAATGACCGATGGCGATCCCGGCTGCGATGCACAATGCAACCCACAGGGTGAGGTATTTCTCAAATACACCTATTCGCTTGCGTTGCTCACTCATGCATCATGCGGATTTCAGTGATGATGATCCTGGTTTTTCCGCGTTGAGGGTGATGCTGAATACACCTGAATCACCCTGTGTGAAGCTTTCGATCTCATCGGGAGAAAGATATTTTCCCAGCATGTCGTCAGGGATATCCGTTTTACGCTCGGCGTGGATCACCATTCCGGTGAATCCCGCTTCCCTGATGATTGCCAGGTACTCCTGCTTCTGCAGTGCACCCGATACGCATCCGGCATACATTTCTGCCGCCTCCCTTATTTTTTCAGGAAGCGCACCCTCCAGCACCACGTCGGAAATACAGAAATGCCCGCCGGGTTTCAGTACCCGGTAGATCTCACCGAAGGCTTTTCGCTTGTCGGGCACCAGGTTCAGGACGCAATTGCTGATGACCACATCATACGTGTTGTCGGGGAGTGGCATTTTCTCAATATCCCCCTTTACGAAAGCCAAGTTCGTGAAACCGGTCTTCTCAAGGTTCCTTTCGGCCTTTTCCAGCATTGCATCGGTAAAGTCCAGTCCCGTTACCCTGCCTTCCTCTCCCACAAGGGTCCGGGCCACGAAGCAATCGTTTCCTGCCCCTGAACCCAGGTCCAGCACATGGTCGCCTTTTTTTATCCCGGCAAATGCAGTGGGCAGTCCGCATCCCAGCCCGAGGTCTGCCTCCGGATTGTACCCTTCAAGTGCGGTATAGTCCTCACTGAGCATGCTGTAATCTGTCTCGTCACAGCACCCTTCGGCTCCGCAGCAGGATGACCGGTTCCCGGATTGACTTTTGGAGGCGATCTCCGCATACTTATCCTGCACGATCAGTTTCAGGTCTTCAGCTTTCATTGTTTGGTTTGATTTTTTCGGTGTATAATCTGTAGAATGTTTCCCTGATCGCATCCCGGATCCTGATGAATTCACTCCAGATGAACGATTCTGTACCGGTGGCTTTGGAAGGATCCTCGAACCCGGTATGCAACCTGTGTTCAACCCTGCCCGGAAACATGGGACAGGTCTCGTTGGCATCATC
>DSDZ01000306.1 GCA_011048475.1 Bacteroides sp.
GAATACAGGGGGGCCCTTGGCAAACCCATTCCAAAGATGGTAGCCTTCGGTGCCAACTTCACCTTTTAAATGTATAATCCAATGAAAAAAGAAAGTGTGATGAAAACAATAAAGATCATATTACTGGTTGTACTTTCCCTGGGCGCATTTTCCTGCAGCGAGTTCCTTGAAGAGGAGTACCTGGCCGGGGCAAACACGGGACAGTATTACACCTCCCCGGCAGGGATGGAAAGTCTGATCGCAGCAGCCTATGTGACCAATAAAATATGGTACGCTCAGGAAGAAGGATATGATTTCAGCACCGCGGGGACCGATATCTATGATTACGGGCAGCAGCACCCGCAGCAGTACCAGTATACCTTCACGACAGATTTCAATCCCACCAACTCCAGGCTGGTGATCCTATGGGTGGAATTTTACCGCGGGATCAATGCCTGCAACGATGCCATCGAAATCCTGTCGGATCCCGAACGGACTCCCTTCACGGAACCCCGGACAAAAGTAAGGCTTGCCGAGGTCAGGTTCCTGAGGGCGCTGTATAACTGGCTGATCGTGGAGACCTGGGGCGGCGTGACCCTGAGGACCGAAGCGGTGAAAGGGGTGGTCCTGGAGGCCGAAAGGTCACCGGTGGAGGACTTTTACAATCTGATCCTGGAGGATCTGGACTTTGCCGTGGAGAACCTGAATGAGACCGACAATACGGGTCCTTCCGATTTCGGCCGGGTGACCAAAAATGCGGCGCTGGGGTTCCGTTCCCGGATGAACCTCACCCGGGGATATTACACCGGGGACAACAGTTACTTCGCCGCGGCCGCCAACGATGCACAGGCGGTGATCAACAGCGGTGATTTCAGTCTGTGGGACGATTATGCCGACCTGTGGGCCTTTGAAAACAACAACAACAATCCGGAGAATATCTGGGCCATCAATTATTCACGGACCGAATATGCAGCCATGAATATTGATCCCGAAACATACCAGTCCTACCAGCGGGAAGGAGACAAGCCCTGGGATGACCGTGAAGGGGGACACCTGGGTCACCTGATGTTCGGGATGCAGTATGATATCATCCCCGGAATGGTAAGGGATGTGGAGAACGGAAGGCCTTTCAGGCGCTACAACCCGACCATGTACCTGATCGATGCATTCCATGAGGATGTGGATGAAAGGTTCTACGGCTCCTTCAAAACAGCCTGGATTGCCAATGATCCGGACACTACCAGGCTGAAATGGCCCAGGGGTGACTGGCACAGTGCCGAAACCGATCCGCTGAACGGAAAACCGGTGGTTGTTCCCGGGGATACATGTATCTTCTTTTACAAGGGAGTGTTTCCCGAAGATGACACACTGATCGAGGACGAAGTACTTCAGAACTACATCTGGCACTATGAGCGCAACTTCTGGACACTGGACCATTCCCATATGTTCAACCCGGATGGAACCATCCGCGGGGAACGGACCAACGACAGGAACCTGTGTTTCGAGCTGAGCAAGTTTATGGATCCGGAGCGGCCGGCTGCCAACGGGACAGGATCGCAGCGCGGGGAAAGGGATTGTTATGTGATCCGGCTTGCAGAGATGTATCTGAATGCGGCTGAAGCGCTCTGGAAGGCAGGGGACGGACCGGGTGCCTACAACCTGCTGCTCCCCCTGGCCGACAAGCGGTCCTACGACGGGAACGGGGCTGCCCTGCTTGCCTCCTACGGGGTCAACAGCGGGGCCGACCTGACCCTGGAGTTTTTCCTGGATGAACGCGCCCGTGAGTTCTGCGGGGAACAGATCCGGTGGTTCGATTTGAAACGCACAGGGACGCTGGTGGACCGCATGAAACAGTATGCGGGGAATCCATCGGCCAGGGCCAACTTCAGTGAGAAGTTCGTCCTGAGGCCCATTCCGCAGATCCAGATCGATGCCATCGCAGATCCGTCCTATCAGAATCCCGGTTACTAGAACGGTGTAAGATCCGGATCAGGGATCATTATATCTACGGAGGATCACATTCAGCTACCCTCCGTAGATTTTTATTTAAATTGCCCGTGGTGACTGTATGATGACCTGTATAATTACAATAATCAACTGATATGGTTAAGATGAAGATGAATTGTATGCCGGTTTTTCTTGGGATGTTGTGTTTTTTTTCCCTTCCGGTGCCTTTTACGGCGACTGCCCAGGTTCCAGCCTTCCCGGGAGCGGAAGGATTCGGGGCGATGACCACCGGGGGAAGGGGCGGGAGTGTAATCGAGGTGACCAATCTCAATGACAGCGGAACCGGAAGCCTCAGGGCGGCCATCCAGGCATCCGGGACCAGGACCGTGGTGTTCAGGGTATCCGGGACCATCGAATTGCAGTCCGAGCTCAGGATCCAGAGTGACAACATCACGATTGCGGGACAGACGGCCCCCGGCGATGGGATTTGCCTGAAGAACTTCCCGCTTGCTGTGGATGCCAATAATGTGATCATCCGGTTCATCCGTTGCAGGCATGGTGACCAGTCCGGAAGCCAGAATGACGCCATGTGGGGCAGAAACCAGGAAAACGTGATCATTGACCATTGTTCCATGTCCTGGAGCGTGGATGAATGCGGCTCTTTTTATGACAACAAGAACTTCACCCTGCAGTACTGCATCCTGAGCGAGAGCCTGTACCGCTCGATTCATGACAAGGGGGACCATGGTTACGGGGGGATCTGGGGAGGACAGGGGGCCACCTTCCACCACAACCTCCTGGCACACCACACCAGCAGGAACCCGCGTTTCTGCGGGAGCCGGTATACCGGAGAGCCGGAACTGGAACTGGTGGACCACCGCAACAATGTGATCTACAACTGGGGATTTAACAGCTGTTACGGTGGAGAGGCCGGGAATCACAACATGGTGGCCAACTATTACAAATACGGTCCGGCCACCTCGGTGAGTGTCAGGGACCGGATCATTGATCCGGATGCCAACGAGAATGGTTTTGGAACCTATTACATCGCGGATAACGTCACCCATGGCTACCAAGCCACCACGGTGGACAACTGGCGTGGGGTGGATGGCATTTCCACAACCACAAAAGAAGAGATCCGCCTGGATGAGCCGCTTGATGCACCGGCACTGACCCCCCACAATGCATATGAAGCATTTGAGCATGTGGTCGCAAGAGCCGGTGCCATCCTTCCGAAAAGGGATATCATTGATACCCGGATCGTTTATGAGACGGTCACAGGAACCGCACAATTCGGCGGCGCCTACGGAGATGTTATGGGAATCATTGACTCCCAGGTGACCGTGGGCGGATGGCCTGCGCTGGAAGACAAAGGGGCTCCTGCCGATTCGGATCATGACGGCATGCCGGATGATTGGGAGGACACCATGGGCCTGAACAGAGATGATCCGGCTGACCGGAACGGGGACCTGGACGGGGACGGGTACACCAACCTGGAAGAGTACCTGAACGGACTAATGGAGGCATACGACTATATCCTGCGTCCCGTTCGCCTGGCTGTGGACACGGTGATTGAATATGCCGTCAGCCTGTCCTGGGAGGACATTTCAGATAACGAGACAGGATTCGTCATTGAACGGAAAGGGGGGGAGACCTGGTCGGAGCTCACCACCACTGCGGCGAATGCAACCAGTTATACGGACAACACCCTTTCTTCCAACGGTGTGTATTACTACCGTTTAAAATCCGTGAACGAAACGCTGGAATCCTACTATACGGACAGTGTGACGGTGAACCTGAATGTTGGAATCGATCCGGCCGGATCAAAAGATACG
Source organism: Bacteroides sp. (assembly GCA_011048475.1). Lineage (GTDB taxonomy): Bacteria > Bacteroidota > Bacteroidia > Bacteroidales. Next base: position 3,762 of record DSDZ01000306.1, read on the forward strand.
GAATTGGAGATCTACCCCAATCCTTTTTCACAGACCGCCACGCTGCAATATACCGTCCGGGAACAGTCCCGGGTCTTTATCACACTGCATGACGCCACAGTAAAGGAGATCAAACAGATCGAAGACCAAATGCGGTTTCCCGGAAGGCACACGTGCACCATTGACGGCAGCCATCTGACCGCCGGTCTGTATTTCATCAGGCTCTGTTCGGGAGGTTCAGTCGAATTCAGAAAAATACTTGTAACAAAATAGATGAGAAGGATTTTTCTTTTCAGTTGGCTGCTCCTGTTGCAACATCCCGGCGTGATCCGGGCCCGGCAGCACGCATCGTTACAGGAAGAGCTGTCCGGTGCGATCGATATGGTGGTGGCACAGGACGGGACCGGCGATTATCTCACCGTGCAGACCGCCATCAATGCGGTTCCCAACAACCAGGTCACGCGCACTGTATTGTTCATCAAAGAAGGAGTTTACCGGGAGAAGGTAACGATCCCATCGTCCAAGAAGAACCTGACCATCATCGGTGAGGATGCGGACAGCACGGTGATCGTGTGGGACGACTATGCCGGAAGGATCGTGGAGGGGATCGAGCTGAACACCTTCACTTCCCAGACCATCCAGATCGAATCGGATGATTTCATGGCCATGAACATCACCTTTGAGAACGATGCCCGCCCTGACGGAACCGGCGATGGCCAGAATGTGGCGGTGGCCGCTTACGGGAAAAGGAATGTGTTCCTGCACTGCAAAATGATCGCCTGGCAGGATACCTATTATTCCGGTTCGGAAGACCGCCACTACCTGAAGGATTGTTTTATCGAAGGGGCCGTGGATTACATTTTCGGTCACACCACGGTCATTTTCGACAGCTGCCAGATCCATACCGTCAGAAGTGCAGGCTACATCACCGCAGCATCCACGAAAGAGGAATCCCGCTTCGGTTACGTGTTCTTCAACAGCAGGCTCACCGCTCCGCCCGGCGTGGCCGGTGTTTACCTGGGCAGGCCCTGGAAGACCTTTGCACAGACCGTATTTTTTCAGTGCATCGAATACGAGAACATCAATCCCCTTGGCTGGCACGTGTGGGGAGGACGGGAAGAAACCTGTTTTTATGCGGAATATCAGTGCGCCGGTCCGGGTTCTGATACCACCAGCCGGGTGGACTGGTCCCACCAGCTCACACCCGCCCAGGCTGCGGATTACACGCAGGAAAATATCTTTTCAGCCGCTTCCAGTCCGGCCTTTTCGGAAAGCTGGGACCCCGCCGTGCATGACGATCCGCTCTACAAGATCGTAAAGAAACACACCACCATGTTCATGGATCCGGTGAACCTGGATGCCGGGATCGAGACCCTTCTTGTGGACGGGGATCC
>DSDZ01000494.1 GCA_011048475.1 Bacteroides sp.
AAAGAAGATGTAGGTGAAGAGGATGGCGGAGACCGCCCCGGAGGCGCCCACCGCGCTGTAGTGTTCGTCGTGGCGGTAGCGGAGAACCGTGCTGAGCGAGGAAAGCAAGATGCTGACCAGGTAGAGGAGGATGTAGGTGAATGCGGCCGAGCCGATCACTCCTTCCTCCTGCAGCTGATGGAAGATCCGTTCGACGGCCGTTCCGAAGGAGTAAAACACAAGCATGTTGATGATCAGGTGCACGTAGTCGGCGTGCAGGAAGGCATGGGTGAAGATCCTGTAATACTGCCGTTTACGGACCAGCTGGTGGGGAGAGAGGTCAAACCGGTCAAAGAGCAGCCTGTAGCGGAAGGCGGCGATGGAGACCAGCGAGGTGATAATGACGATGATGAGGGTGATCACAGGTGGAGGATTTTAAAGGTCAGTTCCCGCAGCAGCTCTCCCCCGGAGGTGGTATCGCCCCCGTATCCCTTGGAACGCATGTCATACTCGCGGAGCAGCGAGATGATGTCCACAACCTTCCGGGCAGGGTACCTGCGTGCGGCCGATGCGTACTCCTGGACGAAATAGGGAATGACCTTCAGGACGGAGGCCACGTTCTGTCTGGAGCGGTCCGTGATATAATGGTACATGAGCACCTTTGAAAAGAAATAGTAGATGGAGGCGATGGTCGGGGTGATGTGGTGGTCCCTCGGGTTATCGGCAAAGTAACGGACAATCCGGTTGACTTTCAGGACATCCTTCTGCCCCAGGGCATTTGTCAGCTCGAACTGGTTGTAGTCCTTGCTGATCCCGATGTGCTCCTCCACATGGGCCGGGGTGATTGTATTCACTTTGTCACCCAGGGTGATCATCAGCTTTTCCAGTTCGTTGGCGATCCTGGAGAGGTCGCTTCCCAGGAACTCCGCCAGCAGGGCCGCCGCCTTGGGTTCGATGCCGAACCTGCGGCCCGAGGCGAAGGTGGTGATCCAGCCCGGAACCCTGTTGTCGTACAGCTTTTTGGATTCCATGGTCACCGCACTCTTTTCCAGGGATTTGAAGATCTTTTTCCGCTTGTCAAGATCGGCTGACTTGTAATTGAGCACCAGGAGGGTGGAGGGGAGGGGATTCTTCATGTAAACATCCAAATCGCCGAAGTCTTTCATCTCCTGTGCCTCTTTCACCACCACCACCTGCCGGGCAGCCATCATGGGGTAGCGCCTGGCCGTTTCGGTGACCTGCTGTGCACCGGTGTCCCCTCCGTAAAGGATGGTCTGGTTGAATCCCTTCTCGGCTTCGGAGAGTGCGTGGGAAGTGATATAACCGGTGACCAGGTCGATAAAGTAGGGCTCATCCCCGTGAAGAAAATAGACCGGGTGAAAGGTGCCGTTTTTGAGTTCACCCATCACTTGTTCATAGGACATCTTCACGGTCAATCAAATTTCAGATGTTTCACGGACTCACCGTGGTTGATGATCTCGTTGAGCGATTCGATCCCGATCTCCAGGTGCATCCCGGTGAACTTCTCGGTGACCATCCGGTCGCTTTCCCTCGTCTTTACCCCCTCGGAGATCATGGGCTGGTCCGATACCAGCAGCAGTGCCCCGGTGGGGATCCCGTTGGCGAATCCCACCGTGAACAGGGTGGCGGTTTCCATGTCGATGGCCATGCTGCGGGTGACCCGCAGGTACTCCTTGAAGTGCTCGTCGTGCTCCCAGACCCTCCGGTTGGTCGAAAAGACGGTCCCCGTCCAGTAATCCTTCCCGAAATTCCGGATGGTGGTGGAAACGGCCCGCTGGAGGTTGAATGCGGGCAGGGCGGGGACTTCCGGCGGAAGGTAATCATCCGAGGTGCCGTCCCCCCTGATGGCCGCGATGGGCAGGATCAGGTCCCCCAGCGCATTTTTCTTCTTCAGTCCCCCGCATTTTCCCAGGAAGAGGACCGCCTTGGGCATGATGGCCCCCAGCAGGTCCATCACCGTGGCCGCATTGGCGCTCCCCATCCCGAAATCGATGATCGTGATCCCGTCCGCCGTCGCCACGGGCATGGCCACATTCCGGTCCGCGATCCTGGTCCCCCGGATGGAAACGAAAAGCTCCATGTAGCTCTGGAAATTGGTCAGGAGGATGTGTTGGCCAAAATCCTCCAGCTTCATGCCCGTGTACCTGGGCAGCCAGTTTTCGATGATCTCCTGCTTTGTTCTCATACGCGTTTCATGCAAAAGGATTAACTTGGAACCGGGGCAGTAAAGATACGGGGATTTATGCAAAAACTGAACCTTCCCGAATATGAATTCCGGATCCGGACCGAGGGGGAGCGGCGCTATGTGCTGGATATCTTCCGCAGGCGGTATGTACCGCTTACCCCGGAGGAGGAGGTCCGCCAGCGGTTTGCCCGTTACCTGGTGGAAGAAAAGGGGTACCCCGCCTCGCTGATCCTCACCGAGCACACCCTGAAGCTCAACAGGATGGTCCGGCGCTGCGACATCCTGGTCCACCGTCCCGCCGGCACGCCGGCCGTGCTGGTGGAATGCAAGTCCCCCACGGTGAAGATCAGCCGGGAGACATTCGACCAGGCGGCCCGCTACAACATGGTCTTCCGGGTCCGCTACCTGATGGTGACCAACGGGCTGAAGCATTACTGCTGCCACATTGACTTCGACCACCGGAACGTCCGTTACCTGGATGCGATCCCGCCCTATGGGGAGCTGGAGTGACCGGCTGAACCGAAAAGCGTGATTTTCAGCCTGCCGAAGCCCTCCATTCCGGGCATTTTTTGATTAAAGGGGCCTGATGTGTGATGAACCATCCAAATTCTCCGAACCAAACACCGGTTCGCCGGGACATTGTGTTTTTTGGCATGAACCGCATTTTCATGGCGCTGAGGGGTCAGTCAGCCCCGGATTTGGCCTTTTTTATCAAAGAGAATGATTATTAGTCAGTTAGATCGTAACGGATGTATTATTTTTAGTGTATAAATGAGCCAAACAACCATTGACCCGACATGAGTGGAAATATACCTGAATGGATCGATGCTTTCTTCGAATGGGCGAGGGGCCAGTTCAAAAAGCACTCCCTGCCCCGCTGGCTCGTGTTCCTGAATGACGGGGCGGCGATCTTCCTGGCTTTTCTTTTCGCCTATATCCTCCGGTTCAATTTTGACCTGCAGGCCATTGATTTCGGAATGGCGGTCAACCAGGCCCTGATCGTCCTCGGGATCTACGGCCTGATGGAATTGCTTTTCAAACCCTTCGCGGGATTGATCCGCCATACCACCATCAGGGATATATATAATGTGTTCGTCGCCACCACGGCTTCCCTTGCCGTCCTTGTCCTGCTGGTGACCATCGGCCGGACCTACGGCTGGGGAGAGATCCTGAACATCCCGGTTTCCATCATCGTGATCCACTACATCACCGTGAACGCCCTCCTCTTTTTTGCCAGGGTCCTGATCAAGATGACCTATGAGCTGGTTTCGCTGAAGCCTGGTGAGCGGAAGAATGTGGTCATTTTCGGTGCGGGGACCATGGGGGTGATCGTCAGACGGGTGATCCAGAGCGATACCCGGAACCAGTACCACATTGTGGCCTTCCTGGACAACAACAGGAAGATCCAGGGTAAGAGCCTGGAAGGCATTCCGGTGCTGGATCCCAAAAAGCTGAAGAAGAAAACCCTGGAGAAAGGGGATATCGCCACCATGATCTTCGCCATCCGGGATGTGAGTCCCGTGGACAAAAGCGATATATTCAGGTTTGCGGTTGACATGGGCCTGGAGGTGCTGGAGGTGCCTCCGGTGAACACGTGGCTGAACGGGACATTCCAGCTGGACCAGCTGAAGAAGATCAGGCTGGAGGACCTGCTGGGCCGGGAACCCATCCAGATGAACATGAAGATGATCGAGCGGGGACTGCGGAACAAAACCATCATGGTCACGGGTTCGGCCGGGTCCATCGGATCGGAGATCGTCCGGCAGCTGACCCGGTTCAATATTAAGAAACTGATATTGGTGGACAACGCGGAGACACCCATGTTCCATTTCATCAATGAGCTGAAACAGCATTTTACCACCACGCCGGTGGTCCCCATCCTGGCCGATGTGACCGACCAGGTGAAAATGGACCGGATCTTCGATGAGCAACGGCCCGAGATCCTGTTCCATGCGGCCGCCTACAAGCATGTTCCCCTGATGGAGGAGAATCCGCATGAGGCGGTGCGGGTGAATGTGGGGGGGACCGTGGTGCTCACCAAGCTGGCGCTGAAATACGGACTCGTAAAATTCGTGATGGTCTCCACCGACAAGGCGGTGAATCCTACCAACGTGATGGGGGCATCGAAAAGGATGTGCGAGATGATCCTGCAGGCCCGGTCGGCCACCCCCGGGAACACCACCCAGTTTGTGATCACCCGGTTCGGGAATGTGCTGGGATCCAGCGGTTCGGTGATCCCCACCTTCCGGAAGCAGATCGAGGAGGGGGGACCGGTGACGGTGACCCACCCCGAGATCACCCGGTACTTCATGACCATTTCCGAGGCGTGCCAGCTGGTGCTGGAGGCCGGTTTCATGGGGATGGGAGGGGAGATCTTTGTGTTCGACATGGGCAAACCGGTGAAGATCCTGGACCTGGCCAGGCAGATGATCCGGCTGTCGGGGTATGTCCCGGACAGGGACATCCGGATCGAGTTCGTGGGACTGCGTCCCGGCGAGAAGCTTTACGAGGAGCTGCTGGCAGAAAAAGAAAAGACCATGCCCACCTACAATCCCAAGGTGAAAGTGGCCGAGGTGGCCTGGATCGACTACCAGATGATCCTTTCAAAGATCCACATGCTGCTTTATACTTCCCCGGGTCTTTCAGAACTGGAAGTGATCAGGCATATCCAGGAGATCATTCCCGAATACCACAGCACAAATGAACGGTTCAACGGCAAGAACGGGGATGCCTCCGTGGAGGTGAAGTCCTATCCGGACTGATCCGTATTTCCTGCCGGGCTTTCTTCATTTGCCATGCAATACCCCCCGCCGCAACCGCAGGCGGGGATTTTTTTGTCATCCCCGGCGGCGGACCGGCAACTGCCCCCGCTGAATTCGGCATTCCGGTCCAGCAAAAGCCGGATCCCCAGTCCCGCAAAGGCAATGATCAACAGCACGAACG
>DSDZ01000511.1 GCA_011048475.1 Bacteroides sp.
GCTCTTTGTAGGTCACCGAGAAACCGTGGGAGAAATAGAGTGCATCCCCTTCCTTCAGGCAGGGTTTCAGCTTCGGCCAGACGGCCCGCTGTGCCGCATCGGACACCAGGTACTGCACCACGGTGGCCTTTTCGGCAGCTTCCTCGATGTTAAAGAGGGTCTCGCCGGGCACAAAACCATCACTGACAGCCCTGTCCCAATCCTCCCTGAACTCCGGGGCCTGTCCAACAATCACGGTCATGCCGTTGTCTTTGAGGTTCATGGCCTGCGCGGGACCCTGCACCCCGTATCCGATGATGGCTATGATTTCATCTTTCAGCACCTCACGGGCCCTGGAAAGGGGGAATTCCTCACGGGTGACGACGTTTTCTTCAACACCTCCAAATTTTAGTTTTGCCATGTTAATCCGAGTTTTCTGTCATTGTATAGGTTAATACTTCATCTGCCGTCTCTTCATGGTGTTTGTCAATCTCCTTCAGATAGGCAGTGATCTCCTTGATCTGCTTGGTGAGTGCGATGCGGCCCGACCGGGCGAACTGAAGGATCCCGTAAGGTTCAAGCTCCCTGAAAAGCTGGGTGGTCTCTTCCTTGTGCCCTGTCTTCTCCACAATGGTATACTCCGGTTCAATGGTCAGGATCCTGGCGTTGTGCTTTCTGATCAGGTTCTCCACCGCATCTCCGTAAGCAAATGCGGTCGTGGGAACTTTGTAGAGTGCGATCTCCTGGTACACGATCTCATCCAGGGTGTGGTAGAAGGCTTTCAGGATCCCGATCTGTTTCTCGATCTGCTTGGTCACCGACTTCACCATGTCCTCCGTGGCATGGATGACGATGGTGAAGCGATAGATCCCGCTCACTTCCGATTCGGAGGTGTTCAGGCTCTCAATGTTAATTTTTCTCCGCGAAAAGATGACGGTGATCCTGTGCAGCAGTCCCACCTTGTGCTCGCTGAAAACGGAGAGGGTATATTCCTTTTTCATCGTTGTTTCGTTTTTGTTATTCAAGACGCATTTCCGAGACGGTTCCCCCTGCGGGGATCATGGGGAAAATATTCCCCTCTTTCTGAACCTCCACCTCCAGCACAAAGGGTCCGTCGTGGGCCAGAAGGTCATCCAGCGCCCGGTCCAGTTCACCCCGGTCCTCGATCCGTTTCGCCGGGACCCCGAATCCTTCGCAGATCTTCAGAAAATCGGGGGTGTTCAGTTCGGTGCTGGCATACCTGCTCTCAAAGAAAAGCTCCTGCCACTGCCGCACCATTCCCAGGTAATGGTTGTTCATCAGGATCACCTTCACCGGAAGCTTGTACTGGGCGATGGTGCCCAGTTCCTGGATGGTCATCTGGAAACCGCCGTCCCCCACGATGGCCACCACGGGTCGCTCGGTACCCGTAAATGTCGCCCCCATGGCAGCGGGTAACCCGAATCCCATGGTCCCCAGTCCCCCGCTGGAAACCCATGAATTGGGCACCCTGTGCCGGTAATACCTTGCAGCGGCCATCTGATGCTGGCCCACATCGGTGACGATGATCGCCCTGCCGTCCGTTTTCCGGGAAAGGTGATGGACCACCTCGCCCATGTGCATCTTCGCACTGGCGGGGTAACAGTCCTTCTCGATCACCTTCTGCCGCTCCACCTGTTCCAGCTCGCTGAAGGTGGAGAGCCAGTCCGCATGCTCCGCCTGTTTGATCTCGGGAAGCAGCAGCTGAAGGGCCAGCCGGGCGTCGGAGTTGATGGCCACTTCCGTTTTAACATTTTTGTCGATCTCTGCCGGATCGATCTCGATATGGATCACCTTCGCCTGCCTTGCATAGGTGGCCGTATTTCCGGTCACCCTGTCATCGAACCGCATCCCCACGGCAATGAGCACGTCACATTTGTTGGTGTTCACATTGGGAGCGTAATTGCCGTGCATCCCCAGCATACCCACCGAAAGCGGATGATCCGCGGGGAATGCGGACAACCCGTTCAGCGTGGAGCCCACCGGGATCCCGGCCTTCTCCACCAGCTGCCTGAATTCCTCCTCCGCGCGGGAGATGGTCACCCCCTGTCCGCACAGGGCCAGCGGCCGCTGTGCCTGGTTGATCAGTTCGGCTGCCTTTTTAATGGCCGCCGGGTTGGGTTTCGGATTGGGCAGATAGCTCCTGGTCTGCTGCATCCTGGTGTAGGAAAACTCCACTTCCTCCACCTGGGCGCTTTTCGTCAGATCGATCAGCACCGGTCCCGGCCTGCCCGAATTTGCATAGAAAAATGCCCGTGCGATCACCTCGCAGATCTCATCCGCGCTTGTGATCTGGTAGTTCCACTTGGTGATGGGCATGGACACGCTTACCATGTCGGTTTCCTGGAAAGCATCCGAACCCAGCAGCGGCGCACCCACCTGTCCGGTAATGCACACCAGCGGGGTGGAGTCGAGCATGGCATCCGCCAGTCCGGTTACCAGATTGGTGGCACCCGGTCCGGATGTGGTGAAACAAACTCCCGGCTTCCTGGAGATCCTCGCATATCCCTCGGCGGCATGGACAGCCCCCTGTTCATGGCGCACCATGATGTGTCTCAACCGGTCCTCGTAATGATACAGGGCATCGTACACCGGCATGATGGCCCCGCCGATAAAACCAAAGATGGTGTCGACACCCTCTTCCAGCAAAGCCAGAATGAGTGCCTCGGCCCCGGTCATCTTCCTGCCGGAGACATCTTTTTTATCCTCCATTTTTTTTGTCTGTGTTTCCATGCGATTCAGGTATTGCGTAAATACTTACTGTCTGTCGTTCAATATTCTGATGGCCCCCCGGTGTGCCGAGGAGACCATGCTTGCGTAAACCTTTAATGCTTCCGAAACGCTCCTTTCCCGCACCGGCTTCCAGCCCGCGGCCTTCCCGTCCTCCTCTTTCCGCCGCCGCACCAGTTCCTTCTCATCCAGCAGCACACGTATGCTCCTGGCCGGAATGTCGATCCGGATGCGGTCGCCGTTCCGGATCAGACCGATGGCCCCTCCCTCGGCCGCCTCCGGTGAAATATGTCCCACCGACAAACCGGAGGTCCCCCCAGAAAACCGTCCGTCGGTGATCAGGGCACACTTATCCCCGAGCTTCCGGGCCTTGATGTAGGAGGTGGGATACAGCATCTCCTGCATGCCCGGTCCCCCCCGGGGACCTTCGTACCGGATCACCACCACCTCTCCGGCAGTCACCTCCCCCTTCAGGATCGCTTCGCAGGCGGTGTCCTGTGAATCGTATACTTTCGCGTTTCCTTCAAATAGATGCAGCTCCTCCGCTACCCCGGCTGTTTTCACAATGCACCCGTCCTCCGCGATGTTCCCGGTCAGCACCGCCAGTCCCCCGTCCCTACTGTACGCATGCGCCACATCCCTGATGCAGCCGGCGGACCGGTCCGTATCAAAGCTTTCATAACGCTTCTCCTGCGATCCCATCACCAGGTTGACGCCTCCGCCGGGAGCGGCCGAATAGATCTCCCCTGCCGCGGGGCTCCGGTCCGGGTTCATCAGGTCATGGGCATCCATTGCCTCCCCGACCGTCTGCCCGTCCACCCTGGCCAGCTCCCTGCGGATCAGTCCGCCCCGGTCCAGCTCGGCCATGATCCCCAGGATCCCACCGGCCCTGTTCACATCTTCCACATGGTATGCGGAGCTGGGTGCCACCTTGCACAACACGGGTGTTTTGCGGGAGAGCCTGTCGATGTCTTTCATCGTAAAGGGGACCCCTGCCTCGTGGGCAATGGCAAGCAGGTGCAAAACCGTGTTGGTGGATCCTCCCATTGCAATGTCCAGGGTCATGGCATTCTCGAATGCACCGAAGGAGGCAATGCTGCGGGGCAGCACTTCCTCATTTCCATCCTCGTAATAGCCGAGTGTGTTGCGGATGAGCCGGCGGGCCGCTTTTTCGAACAGTTTTTTCCTTTCCAGGTGGGTGGCCACCACGGTCCCGTTCCCCGGGAGGGCCAGGCCGATGGCCTCGTTGAGGCAGTTCATGGAATTGGCCGTGAACATCCCTGAGCAGGAGCCGCAGGTGGGACAGGCCAGTTTTTCGATCCGGGCCAGCTGTTCATCGCTGACGCTGTCATCCCCGGCCATGACCATGGAATCGATCAGATCGTAGCTTCCATGGGTCCGCCCGATACGAAGATCACCGGGATGTTGAGCCGCATGGCAGCCATCAGCATCCCCGGGGTGATCTTGTCGCAGTTGGAGATGCAGAAAAGGGCATCCACCTTGTGTGCATTGGCCATGTATTCGATGCTGTCGGCGATCAGGTCCCTGGAGGGAAGCGAATAGAGCATCCCGTCGTGTCCCATGGCGATCCCGTCGTCAATGGCGATGGTATTGAATTCTGCCGCAAAATAACCGGCCTCCTCAAAGATCTTTTTCACCTCCTGGCCGACCTGGTGGAGGTGCATGTGTCCCGGGACGAACTGGGTGAAGGAATTGGCGATGCCGAAGATCGGTTTTCCGAACTGCTCCTCCTTCATCCCGTTGGCGCGCCACAGGCTCCTGGCTCCCGCCATCCTTCTGCCCATGGTGCTGGTATGGCTCCGGTATTGTATTTTCATTGCTCCCTTTTAAGATTCCCCCTTATAAACCGAAGAAGCCATCCTCTTTTTCTGAGAATGGCTTCAGCTTATTTTTTTCTGACATATACCACCCTCAGGTTGTCACCGGAAGAATTACCAGTACCACCAGAAGGATCATATGCAGAATGTGCTTGCTCATATGTTCTATAACATGCCCCAAATATAGGGATAAAATGAACACACCAAAACTTTTCAAGAAAAAAATAAGGATTTATTCATTTCCCTGCTCTTCCTCACCTTCCTCAAGGTTCAGAGGATCAACGGGTACACTTCCCGGAAGCTCCTGGACATTTTTCAGTTTCCGCTGGATCTGGCGGGTACGGGTACCCACCAGGTGGTCGATGTTGCTGGAGGCCTGGATCAACTGGTTCTGGGCCTTTTTAAGCACCTCCTCGAACTTTCCGAACTCGTTCTTCACGGCACCCAGGATCTTCCACACTTCATTGGACCTCCGCTGAACGGCCAGCGTCCGGAATCCCATCTGCAGACTGCTCAGAAAGGCTACCAGGTTGGAAGGGCCTACCAC